>JAVHLI010000004.1:0-209169 GCA_031082185.1 bacterium
TTTCTGCTTCGCTACCGAAATCCCCTCAACTGCTACCCTGGACTTTACTCAAACGATCTTCTACGCCGCCGACAGCCCGCCGTCCACCAGGAGCGCGGCCCCGCTGATCCAGGAGGCCGCGTCCGAAGCCAGGAACAGAATCGCCCGCGCCGCGTCCTCCGGCGTCCCCAGGCGGCGCAGGGGATAGGTCTGGATGACCTGCGCGCGATGCTCCGGCGTCCACGTCTCCCAGGAGTCGCGGTTCAGGTCGGTCGGCACAAACCCGGGGCAGACCGCGTTGGCACGCACGCCGTCCGGCCCGTAGCGCACGGCCAGCGAGCGCGTCAGCGCAGCGACCCCGGCCTTGCTGACGTCGTAGGCAGGTGTGCGGCCCGCGGCAGAGCGGAACGCGAGGACCGAGGATACGTTGACGATCGCGCCCCGGCTCGCGATGAGCGCCGGCAGCGCGTACCTGCAGCATAGGAATACTCCGCGGAGGTTAACGGCCATCAGGTGGTCCCAGCCCTCCGACTCCTCTTCAAGAACGGGGCGCCGATGGATCACGCCCGCATTGTTGACCAGAACGTCCAGCCGGCCGAACCGCTCGAGCACCCCGGCAACCATGCGCTGCACGTCCTCCTCGCGCGCGACGTCGGCCTCGATGAAGAGCGCGTCGTCGCCGAGCCCGGCGGCCGCCCCTCGGCCGCGCGCAGGGTCCCGTCCCGCAACCGCCACGCGGGCCCCCAGCTCCAGGGCCAGTCGCGCGGTGGCGAGCCCGATCCCGGCGGTGCCTCCGGTGACCAGCATCGTCTTTCCGTCGAACCTGATCATCTACCTTCCCTCCTCATGGCAGAAACGCGCCACCGGCATTTCCCATCCTCATGGTAGGAACGCGCCACCGAACACCGCGAACTGCCCCAGGGGGAACACCTATGCCCGGTCGCACGATCCTGCACGTGGACATGGACGCGTTCTTCGCCGCGGTTGAGCAGTTGCGGCGGCCCGAGCTGCGCGGGCGCCCTGTCGTCGTTGGCGGAAGAGGCGACCCGAGCCAGCGTGGCGTGGTCTCCACGGCATCCTACGAAGCCCGCCCTTTCGGCGTGCACTCGGGTCTGCCGCTTCGCACCGCCTACCAGCGGTGCCCGCAGGCCATCTTCCTGCCGGTGGACTTCCAGGCATACAGGGAGGTTTCCGAACGGATGCACGCGATCCTGCGTGACACCGGCGCCCGCGTGCAGTCGCTGGGCCTGGACGAGGCGTTCCTCGACGTCACCGACCTTCCGGAACCGGGCGAGGCCATCGCCCGGGCCGTCCAGGAACGCATTGCCTCCGAGCTGCTGCTGACGGCGTCGGTCGGCGTGGGACCGAACAAGCTCGTGGCCAAGATCGCCTCCGGCCTCAACAAGCCGGCCGGCCTGACCGTGATCCCCGACGGAGACGTGGAAGCGCGCCTCGCGCCGCTTCCGGTCACGACCCTGTGGGGCGTCGGGCCCAAGACCGCCGAGCGGCTGCAGCAGGGTTTCGGGGTGAAGACCGTGGGCGACCTGGCCGGACTCCCGGAGGAACGGCTCCAGGAGGAGTACGGGCCGCGGCTGGGCGCCTACCTGCACCGCATCGCCCGCGGCATTGACGAGAGCCCGGTGCAGACCGAGTGGGAACCCAGGTCGGTCAGCCGGGAGCACACCTTCCAGGTGGATCTGCGCCGGCTCGAGGCGATGCGCGAGGCGGTCGCGCGCCTGGCCGGCCGGGTCGCGGACGACTTGAGGGAGCAGGGCTACAGTGCCGCAACCATTACGCTGAAGGTCAGGTTTGCCACGTTCCGAACAGTATCGCGCTCACTCACGCTGCCGGCTGCGATAGACGACCGTGCCGCGCTGGCGGAGGTCGCGGTGGCCCTTCTCGACAAGGTGGTCGTGGACCGCCCAGTGCGCCTGCTGGGAGTGAGAGCAGCGAAGCTTGCGCCGGCGGCTACCCCAGCGCCCTGATGGCCCACCTCGACTGCCACAAGTCCACCCCCTGCTCAAGTCTCTGGTCCTACCAGATGACCTCCACCGGGTACTGCGCGAGTTGCGGGTCGGCGCTGAGTATAGGCATCTCCTCAACGACCGCCTGAGCCACGAGCATCCGATCGAATGGGTCGCGGTGCAGGGACGGGAGGCCAAAGACCTTCAGGGCGTGTCGGATGTGCACGGGCAGCACCTGGAACGCATTGACGGCAACCTGCTCCGCGACGAAGCGCTCAGGGTCGCCAGGCAACACGATTCTTCCCGCTCCGGCCTTGATCGCCAGTTCCCACGCGCTGGCTGCGCTGAAGAATACATCGTTCTGCCCGTCTATGAGGAGGGCGCGCGCGCGTCCAGATAGACGCCCGTCGTCGCAGATCCACCAGAGGAATGCATGGGTGTCGAGGAGCAGCTTCACTCCTCGAAGCTCCTGAGGATCTCCTCCGGCAGCGGGGCGTCGAAGTCGGGGGACACGTGCACCTGTCCCCGCGCGCTCCCGGGGATCCTCCGGGCTGGATGTGCCGCGACCGGTACGAGCCGCGCAACGGGCTTGCCGGCCCTTGCGATGATGATCTCCTCACCCTGCATGACCCGGTCGAGCAACTTCGAGAGATGGGTCTTGGCCTGGTGGACGTTGAAAGCCATGGCTCTCACCGGCCTAATAGTGAACTAAGTCCTGGACTAAGTCAACTGACGCGGAGGGACCGCGACTGCTATGGCAGAACCTGGATTCGCGTGCCGGTTGCCGACAAATCGTACCCGCCCAGGGCGGCCACTGCGGCCTTGAACTCGTCGCGATCCAGGACATCCAGCACGCGACGGACCGGCGGTGAGGCCATGTGCTCTTCCGGAATCGCCAGGTCGAACCGCTCGCGCGCCACCGGAACGAACTCCAGCCCCATCGCCCGTGCCGCGGCCAGGATGCCGAGCCCTGCATCGGCCGCACCCGAGGCAACGGCCGCCGCAGTGGCCATGTGGGTGTAGACCTCGCGGTCGTAGCCGCAGATCTGGTGGGGGGCCAGGCCGCAGCGGCGCATCTCGTAGTCCAGCAGCAGCCGTGTGCCGGCGCCGCGTTGCCGGTTGACGAAGCGCACATCAGGCCGGGCGAGATCGGCGATGCTCCCTATGCGCTTCGGGTTGCCGGGCCGGACCATCAGCCCCTGCTCCCGGTGGGCCAGCGTGACCAGCACCACCGCGCGACCCGGCAGGTACTGGCGGACGTAAGGAACATTGTACTCGCCGGTGGTCTCGTCCAGCAGGTGTACGCCCGCCATGTGCGCCTCGCCGCGGCTGAGCGCCAGCAGCCCACCCAGGCTCCCCACGTGCGCCGAGGTGAGCGAGGCGCCCGGATCCACGCGGTGCAGGAAGTCGGCCAGCACGTCCAGCGCCACGTCGTGGCTGCCCACTACTAGGACCGCGGCCTCGATCGCGGCCCTGGGGCGCCGTAGTTCGATCTCCACCTCTTCGCCGGCCTCAATGCCCTCGCTGGTCCGCGGGATAACCAGCATCCCGTCCGCCCGCACCAGCGAGGTCACCAGCCCTGCACCCCGGCCCAGCGGCGCGGCCACCATTCGGCCGCCCACCCTGCCTGCGGTCACGCGCACGAACTCATCCACTCCCAGCGTGGAGTGCACCTTGCGCACCAGCGTCGCACAGAGCCGGTCGCGCTCGGGCGGCACGATGCCCAGCAACGCGTACACGACCGGCTTGGCAAACAGGTCAAAGGTGAGCATGGCGGAGACCGGGTACCCGGGCAGGCCGATGGCCGGCCGGTTACGCACGATCCCCAGGATCACCGGCTTGCCGGGCCGGATCGCCACGCCGTGCACGAGCACCTCGCCCAGCTTCTCGAAGACCAGGGCGGTGTGGTCGCGCTCGCCGGCTGATGCGCCCGCATTGACCACCAGCAGGTCGCACCCGGTCACCGCCTCGATCGCCGCCTCGATCGCCGCACAGAGACGGTCGGGATCGTCGGGCACAATGGTGTGGCGGCGTGCCTCACCGCCCCAGCCAGTTGCCTCCGCGGCCAGCATCGCGGTGTTGAACTCGGGAACCTGACCAGGGCGGAGCACTCCGGCGGCATCTGCCACCTCGTCGCCCGTGGGGATGAGCACCACCCTCGGCCGCCGCCGGACCATCACCGCTGCCACACCAGCGGCCACCATCGCGCCCACGTCCACGGCGCGGATGAGATGGCTGCTGGGAAGGAGCAGTTCGGTTGCGATGATGTCCTCCCCGACAGACCGAACGTGCTGCCATGGCACGGCAGGCGCCAGGATCTCAACCGCGCCACCCACGTCGCGGATCTCCTCGACCATGACCACCGCGTCCGCGCCCTCGGGCATCGCATCGCCGGTGTTGACCGTCACGAAGCGATCCGGGGACAGCAGGATCGGGGTGGTCTCCGAAGCCCCGAAGGTGTCCTCCGCGCGTACGGCGATCCCGTCCATCCCTGCCGCGTGGTAGTGCGGCACGGAACGCGCAGCACAGACCGCCTCTGCCGTGACGCGGCCGCACGCTTCGGCCGTGCCAACCGCCTCGGCCGGCGTCGGCGCCAGCAGCCCGCGCGATCGCAGCGTCGTGATCCAGCGCGAGAGCGCTTCCTCCAGGGGAAGATCGGTCAGGTAGACACGCCTGCCGGTCACGAGGTCAGGATCTCCGCCACCACCTCTTCGCCGGATTCGATTCCCTCTACGGCCTCAGGTATCATCGCGAGCCCGTCCGCTCCCACCATGGTGGATATCAATCCCGACTTCCCCAGGATGGGTTCTGCCCACACGTCGCCGTCGCGATGCTGCAGCGTGACGCGGAGGTAATCTGTCCGCCCGGGCGCGGAGGCGACGCGGCGGGTGAGTCGGGCCCTCACAGATGGGAGGGGATCGGGTCGCCGCCCCAGCAGCCGGGCGATCATCTCGCGCACGAAGACGTGAAACACCACCAGCACCGTGGTGGGATGACCGGGCAGGCCCACGACAGGCGTCTGACCGCACAGTCCCAGCACGGTCGGCTTACCGGGCTTCATGGCCACCCCGTGCACCAACACCCCGGGCGGTCCCAGCGCCGCGATCGCGCGGGCAACCTCGTCGCGGAGCCCGATCGAACTGCCCCCTGAAACCAGGATAAGGTCGGCCCGCTCCTGCGCCGCGCGCAGTACGGCCAGCAATGGCTCAAGCCGGTCGGGAACGATCCCGCAGAAGACCGGCTCCCCACCTTCGGCCAAGACCGCCGCGGAGAGCGCCGGGCCGTTGATGTCGCGAATCTGGCCTGCCTCGGGCGTTTGCTCGGGCGGGATCAACTCATCGCCGGTCGAGATGATGGCCACGCGCGGCCGGACCGCAACCTCCACCTGCGCGATCCCTAGGCCGGCAAGCAACCCTATCTGAGCTGAGCGCAGGACGGTTCCCGCGGGCAGCACGACCGCGCCGCGCCGCGCGTCCTCACCGGGCCTGATAACGTTCTCACCCGGGCCCACCGGTCGGCGGACCTCGATCTCCGCTGCGGCCAGCTCCTCCGTGTGCTCGACCATCACCGCTGCGTCGGCGCCCGCAGGCAGGATGCCCCCGGTCGGGATGCGGGCCGCTTGGCCCGGACCGAGCGTGAGCACCGGGAGTTGGCCCATCAGGATCTCCCCGGCGACCGTTAGGTAGGCGGGAAGGCCCTCGCTGGAACCGAAGGTGTCGGCGGCGCGCACCGCGTAGCCGTCAACGACCGAGCGTGGAAACGGTGGCAGATCCTCGGGGGCGACGACGCTTGCCGCAAGCACGCGCCCGCATGCCGCGGCAAGCTCGGCCGGCGCGGTCCGCGGCCTGGGAGGGGCCCACGCCTCCAGGAACCGTGCCCTGGCCTGGGCCACCGTGCGGATGTGTAGGAACTCCCGCACCGGCGCGCCACCGGCGATCGGTGGGAACGCGCCTATCTCGTCGCCCGGCTGCAATACGTAGGAATCCTCCCTGGCGATCCCGCCGACGAATACCTTGCGCACGGTCCCGGCAGGAATGCCGAGGTGCGCGATGAGGCCACCTACGGTTGTACCCTCGGGGAGGTCTACCTCAAGGGCCTTCCTTCCGCCCGGAACCAGACCCTGGAGCGTCGCGTAGAGCCGTACCGTGACGATCACGGTGGGTCCGTCACCTTGGGGAAGTACTGCCGGTAGAGCAGCGCCATGTCGCGTCCAAATACCGCCAGGCGGTCCCCGGGCCGCACGCGCCGGCCGACGGCCGAGTACTCGCCGTTGAGGAAGAGGTGGCTGACCTCCTCGGACGCTATTCCGATCTCCCCCAGGATCTCAGCGATGGTGCTCCTATCACGCACGGCGACCTGTCTGCGCACCGCCTGAAACGGCGACGGGGCGCCGAACCGCTTCTGCAGCGCCCCGTAGACGTGCACGTCCACCGCATCACTAGACATACAGCATCCTCATATCCGGCGGGAAGAGCCCTACCCTGTCTCCGCTCCGAACGGTCTGGTCCAGGGCCGCGGGATCGTAGCGGCCGTTGACGAAGATGTTGCTAACGGCTTCCCGTCCAACTCCAAGCGCCTCGATCACCTGGGCGACCGTGCCTTCCGACAGATCAACCCAGGTGACCGAAGGCCTGTGCACCCCCGACTGCGCGGCCAGTCGCCGCAGCCGTCCGTACAGGTGAACCTCAATCAATAGGCGTGCACCTTGTCCAGGTCCTCATCCGTCACGTCGAAGGTGGTGTTGTGCGGCGGGAGCGGCTCGTACTTCATGAACTCGGGCAGGCGGTCGTGCGCCTTCGTGAATCCGGCCGCCTCGTTGAAGCCGCGCTCGGCCTTCAGGACCTCAATGCCCAGCAGCCCGATGTCGTTGACCGTCCAGTTCGTGCCCAGCACCGCCGCGCACGATTCAACCATCCCCTCCAGGCCTTCAGGGATGTCCATCACCGCGAAGGCATCGAACAGGCAGTACCCGCTCGTGTCAATGAACGCGGTGGCCGACTGCCACGCGCGGGACAGCTCGGCCTTCTGGGGATTGAACGGGTCGGCCTTGCCTCCCACGCTCAGGATCTCTGGGGCGATCGTGTACCCCGCGGTGTGGTCGGCCCCCATGGTGCTGGTGGCGTAGGTCACGCCGATGCCCTTGACGACCCGGGGCTCGTAGGCAGGCATCGCCTGGCCCTTGACCGTCGGCACGCGCACCACGCCGAACGCCTTGCCGGTGAACTCGGTGCCGTTGCCGATAATGCGCCCCAGCGGCGTGCCGTGCCGCACGTCCTCGTGGATCAACTCCTTGGCGCCCTGGGCATCCCCGAACTCGAGCAGGCCGCCCTCCATGGCCACGGCAATGGCGGCGCCCGCCTCGATGGTGTCCACGCCGACGTCGTTGCATGCCCAGATCAGGTCGGCGATGTCGTCCAGGTTGCCGATCCCGCAGTTGGCGCCCAGCGCCCACACCGATTCGTACTCCATCACCGACGTGTGGAACTTGCCGTCGGGGTACGGGAAGATGTTCGAGCACTGGATGATGCAGCCGGGATGGCAGGGGTGCCCGGTGGTGCCGACGCCGCCCCGCTTCTGGATGATCTCGCGGGCGGCCTCGCCGCTGATCTGGCCGGTCATCTCGAACCGGCCGCTGCTGAAGTTACGGGTGGGATAGCCGCCGGCCTCGTTCATAATGTTGGCCAGGACGTTGGTGCCGTAGGTGTTGAGCGCGCCTTCCTTCTTGGTGACATCGTGCTTGAGCGAAGCCTCGGTGAGCTTCTTGATCGCCGCCCTGAAGCGTTCCTTGTCTGCGATGGCAACCCCCGGGCCGCCGGTGTCGTCAATCACTATCGCCTTGAGACCCTTGGCCCCCATGACCGCGCCCATTCCCCCGCGCCCTGCGTAGCGGCCCGCGGAGTTCTCCGGATCGTTGATGCAGATGCCGGCGTTCGTCAGGCGGTACTCCCCGGCCGGACCTATCCCGATAACCGCAACGCCCTTGCCGTGGCGCTCCCACAAGGTGCGGCAGACCTCGTACATCCCCTTGCCCACCAGATCGGTCGCCGGAAGGAACTCCGCGCCGTCCTTGTTGATCTTGAGCAGCCAGAACTGCCCGGCCTCCTTGGGATGGCCCTCGATGATGATCCCCTTGATGCCGAGGCGGGCGATCTTCTGGGAGGACAGCCCCCCGGCGTTGGACTCCTTGATCGTCCCGGTCAGCGGGCTCTTGCCGCCGAACGACGTGCGGCCGGAAGTGGGCGCCGCGGTACCGCTGACGATCCCCGGCGCGATGACGAGCTTGTTGTTGGGTCCCAGGGGGTGGCAGTTGGGCGGGACCTCTCGGGCCGTAACCATGGTGGTGAAGCCACGACCTCCCCAGAGCCGGTAGGGCTCGGGAACCTCCTCGAACGCGGCCTTCAGGTCGGTCATGTTGACCCGCAGCAGCTTGCTCATCGGACTCTCCCCTCCCCTCCCTTGCTCAGAATGAAAACAGGAGGCCACCCGCATTGGGGTCGCCTCCTTTGCATACGGCAGGCGGGGGAGTTGCCCCCCTCACCCTATCGCCCGCACCTCCCAGGGGGATAGCGCGGATCGGAGACGGCTATTGTAGCGCACCTGGCCTATTCGCGGCCGAGCGCGGTTCCTCCTGGTCCGCCGGGGGCCCTGCAAGGAAAGCCCCCCCGCGGGCCGAACCTACATCCCGATGCCTGCATTCCGTCCTGCCACGCAGATACTGGTCTTCCGCGGCTCGGAGACCATCACCGACCCTCCGGAGTCTCTCGACTCCCTCCGGGGGCGCGAGGGTCAGGCCCTGTGGATTGACCTCTCGCACCCCACGGCCGAGATGATGGTGCCCATCGCCGACACCTTTGGGCTGCACCCGCTGGCAGTCGAGGACGCGCTCAAGCGCCGGCAGCGGCCCAAAGCCGAGGAGTACGAAGGGTTCCTGTTCATCACCACCCATGCCGCGCGGCTCCGCGGGGCGCAGGGGCACGACGTGGCCCTGGACGAGATTGACGTCTTCTTCGGTGCGGGCTTCGTCATCACCGCCCACAGCGGCGCGGCACCTGTGCTGGATGAGGTTCGGAGGCGGCTGGCGCTGGCCCCGCCTGATCTGCGCAGCAAGGAGGGTTACCTCCTCTACACGATCCTCGACGCCGTGGTGGACTCGTACTTCCCGGTGCTCGATGCCCTGGACGACTACGTCGAGCGCCTCGAGGACACCCTTTTCAAGGGGCCAAAGCAGCGGACGATGGACCAGCTCTTCGCCGTGAAGCGCGCGCTGCTGCACCTGCGGCGCGTCGCCGCGCCGCAGCGCGACATGATGAACCTGTTGCTGCGGCACGACTCGCGGTTGATCGGCGCGCCGCTACGCGCGTACTTCCGCGACATCTACGACCACCTGCTGCGCATCACCGAGCAGATAGATACTCACCGCGACCTGCTGGCCGGCGCGCTGGACATCTACCTCAGCATCGTGAGCAACCGGCTGAACGAGGTCGTTAAGGTGCTCACGGTGATCACCGCGGTCTTCGCCTCGCTGGCGGTGATCTCTGGAATCTACGGGATGAACTTCGAGCGCGCCTATCCGCCGTTCGGCTGGCGGTATGGGTTCATCACCGCGCTGGGGTTGATGGCCGCGAGCGTGCTAACGATGCTGGCGGTCTTCCGCCGGCTACGATGGCTATGAGCGGACCCACGGTCTCACCCGGCTTCGGCTACGTCACCCCGGACAACATCGCCCTGCTCGTTGATCTCTACGAGCTGGCCATGGCGGACAGTTACCTGCGCAACGACATGAACGGCCGGGCGACGTTCGCCCTGTTCGTCCGGTCCCTGCCCCCGTCCCGCGCGTTCCTGGTAAGCGCCGGGCTGGAGACGACCCTGGCCTGCATCGAGACGCTGCGCTTTGGGGACGAGGCGATCCGCTACCTGCGCGGGCTGCACCTGTTCAGCGAGCAGTTCCTGGAGTACCTATGCGACTTCCGCTTCACCGGCGACGCGCGCGCGATCCCCGAAGGCGAAGTGTTCTTTCCACCCGAGCCCCTGCTGGAGATCAGCGCGCCCCGCATCGAGGCCCAGATCATCGAGACGCTCCTGCTGAACACGCTGAACTTCCAGGTGATGGTTGCCAGCAAGGCGGCCCGGTCGGTGCTGGCCGCCCGAGGCCGCGGGGTGGTGGACTTCTCCCCCCGGCGCGACCACGGCGCCGACGCCGCGCTGAAGGCCGCGCGGGCCGCCTACATCGCGGGCTGCACCGGCACCTCGAACGTGCTCGCGGGCATGATGTACGGGATCCCGGTCGTGGGGACGATGGCGCACTCGTATGTCATGTCCTTCTCGGATGAACTCGAGGCCTTCCGCGCGTTCGCGCGCGACTTCCCCAACAACGCCGTGCTGCTCATTGACACCTACGACACGATGCAGGGCGTGGAAAACGCAATCACGGTCGGCCGTGAGATGGCCTCCGCGGGCGCGCTCCTGCGCGGCGTGCGCATAGACAGCGGAGACCTGACCGCGCAGAGCCGGGCTGTGCGCGCGGCGATGGACGCGGCCGGGCTGCGCGAGACGCAGATCTTCCTGAGCGGAGACCTCAACGAGTACCGCATCGCCGAGATGCTGGCGCAGGGCGCGGCTGCGGACGCCTTCGGCGTGGGCACCGAGATGGGGACCTCGGCGGACGCGCCCAGCATCGGGGGTGTCTACAAGCTGGTTGAGGACGAGAAGGGCTATCGGATCAAGTTGAGCACAGGCAAAGCTACTCTGCCCGGTCGAAAGCAGGTCTGGCGCCGCCACGATCCCGAAGGAGTACCATCCGGCGATCTGCTGGCGCTGCATGACGAGCCCGGACCGCCCGGCGCCACGCCGATGCTGATCCCGGTGATGCAGGCAGGCAGCCAGATCCTGTCCGAGTCCCTTGTGGAGATCCGGCAGCGCTGTACCGAGCGGCTGGTGGCGCTGCCTGAGGAGCTGAAGCATCTCGATGACGGCGCGGCCTACCATGTGGCCCTGAGCCCGCATCTGACGGCGCTGCGCGAGCGGATGCAGGCTTAGGCGCCGAATCTACGGCCGGCCGGCGAATCGCTCGATGACGCGCGCAATCAGGTAGATCGTCTCCTCGAAGTCCGCCAGCCGGATGTTCTCATCCGGCGCATGGGCACGGCTGCCCCAGTACGATCCTCCGACGCTCACGACCGGGACTCCCAGCGCCGCGCCCAGGTCGTACATCGGCCCGGTGCCGGGAGAAGTGGGGTACAGCTTGACCTCGCGGCCGGTGGCCTCCCCGGCCACCCCCGTCACGAGTGAGACAAACGGGTCGTCCAGGTCGGTGCGGTAGGCGCGCTCGCCTCCCAGCAGCGACGCCGTGATCTCTATCCCCAGCTTCTTGAAGTGCGCCTCCACCAGGGCTGCGATCTCGTCGGGGTCCTGGTCGGGTACCAGCCGGAAGTCCACCTTGGCGCGTGCGCGGCGCGGCAGCACGGTCTTCGAGCCCTCCCCTGTGTAGCCGCTGTCCAGGCCGCACACCGTGCAGGTGGGCTGGTAGAGAAGCCTCATCACCGCGTCGAAACCGGTCGCCCCTCCGATGAATCGCTCCACGCCGACGTGCGCCTTGAGCTCGGGCTCATCAAAGGGAATCTTGCGCGTGGCCTCGATCTCGCGCGCGCTGGGCTCCCTCACGCGGTCGTAGAAACCCTCCACCAGGACGCGGCCCGTGACCGGATCCTTCAGGGAAGCCAGCGCCCAGGCCATTCGGTTCCCGGCGCCCTCCACGACAGCGCCCAGCGACGAGTGAAGATCCCGGCTCGTGGCGTGCAGCTCCAGGTCGAGGTAGCATATCCCCTTGATGCCGGTGGTGATCTGCAGCCGCTCCTTGAGGTCGCGCTGCCCGGATTCCCAGATGCAGGCGTCGGAGCGCAGCGCGTCCGCGTGCGCCTTCACGTATGAACCGAAGTTGGGCGATCCGATCTCCTCCTCGCCCTCGACCAGGAACTTCACCCGGCAGGGCAGCCGGCCGTGGGCGGCCTTGAGTGCCCGCACCGCGGCCAGGCGTGTGACCAAGTCTCCCTTGTTATCGGCGACGCCGCGCGCGTAGAGACGGCCGTCCCGGACCACCGGCTCGAACGGCGGCGAAGTCCATTCGCCGAGCGGATCCGCGGGCTGAACATCGTAGTGGTCGTAGAACAGAAGCGTGCGCTCTCCCTCGCCGGGGAACTCGGCGATCACGATCGGGGCGGCGTCTCCCTCCTGATGGAGAGCGACTGTGGCGCCGGCCTCCTCGAAGGCGCCGCGGACCAACGCCGCGCATGCGGCTACCCCCTCGCCGGTGGCAGCCACGCTCGGTTGGCGGAGCATCGTGCGCAGGACCTCCAACGCGGGATCGGTGTGCTCTCTGGCGATGTCTCGCAGCGACGGCATCAGGGCCTCCGTACTATGATTCGAGCGCGAAACGCTCCAGCACGTGCGCGATCATGACGATCGTTTCCTCGAAGTCGGCAACCCGGATGTGCTCGTCCGGCGCGTGGGCGTTGCAGCCCCAGTAGCCGCTCCCAATGCTGAGAATCGGCACGCCCAGCAGATTCCCTACGGGGTGCATCGGCCCGGTGCCCGCCGAGGTGGGAAGGAGCACCGTCTCGCGGCCGGTGGACGCGCGGACCGCGTCCACGACCGTTCGCACGAAGGGATGGGAGAGATCTGTCTGGAAAGCAAGCTCGCCCCCCAGAGGCTTGATGGCACAATCCGCAAACCCGGAGCGATCGAGATGGGCGCGCAGGAGCCCTACGATCTCCTCGGGGTCCTGGACGGGCACCAGCCGGAAGTCAATCTTCGCCCGGGCCCTGCGGGGCAGCACGGTCTTCATTCCGCCTCCGGTGTAGCCCGCCTCAAGTCCGCAGACGGTGCAGGTAGGCTCAAAGAGCAGGGCCCGCAACGCATCCCCGCCGGTGCGCCCGCCGATGAAGCCGCGGACGCCCGCGTGCACCTGCATCTGCCCCTCTTCAAAGGGCACATCTCGGGCGGCGGCGACCGCTTCGGCCCGCGGGGCTTTCACCCTGTCGTAGAACCCCGGGATCAAAATGCGGCCGGTGGCGTCGCGCAGCCCGGCGACAGCCCACGCCAGACGGGTGGCGGCCCCTTCCACGACGGCGCCCAGCGACGAGTGGAGATCCCGGCTGGCGGCGGTCAGCTCAAGCTCGACGTAGCAGATGCCCTTTACCCCGGCGATGACGTTCATTCGTCCGGCCGGGTCCCGATCGCCGTACTCCCACACGCAGGCATCGGCCCTCAGCCGACCGCGCAGGCCGGCGACGTAGGAGTCGAAGTGCACCGACCCGATCTCCTCTTCACCCTCAACCAGGAACAGCACGCTACAGGGAAGCCCGCCCGAGGTATCGCGCAGCGCCCGCAGCGCCGCCACCCGCGTGACAAGGTCGCCCTTGTTATCGCTCGTACCCCGTCCGTAGATGCGGCCGTCGCGCACCGTGACCTTGAATGGCGGAACCGTCCACTCATCGAGAGGCTCTGCGGGCTGCACGTCGTAGTGGTCGTAGAACAGGAGCGTCCGGTCGCTCCGCCCTGCGAACTCAGCCAGGACCGCGGGTGCGGCGCCGGGGAGGCGCTGTATCTCGGCCGTTCCTCCGGCGGCCTCGAACAGGCCACATACGGCCGTTGCCGTCTCCTCCAGCCCCTGCCCCTGGGCGGCTACGCTGGGCAGCCGGACAAGGCCGTCGAGGAGGTCAATGTGCTCGGTCAGGTGGGCGGCGGCGTGTGCGCGGAGGACATTCATAGGAGTTACAGGAAGAGTTCTGGCCGTCCCCGGCGAACCCTTCTCAATCGTGAAGCAGACATGACGGAAATCGCCATCAAGACCATCAAGGACATCGAGTCGTTCCGGCGTATCGAGGCGCTCCAGATCGAGATCTGGGGGATGCCCGAGCGCGACGTCGTGCCGGTGCACCAGTTGCAGGCGGCGTCCGGTGCCGGCGGCGCGGTGATCGCTGCGATCGGTGCCGACGGTGATTTTATCGGTTTCTGCTACGGCTTTGCCGGATGGCGCGATGGCCGGCCGCTCTTCTACTCGCACATGGCCGGCGTGCTGGGGGGCAGGCAGTTGCAGGAGGTAGGGTTCCGGCTGAAGTGCGCCCAGCGCCAGGCCGCGATCGCCATGGGATACGACCGCGCCGTCTGGACGTACGACCCGCTCCAGAGCGTGAACGCGCGGTTCAACATGCACAAGCTGGGGGCCACCGCCTGTCGCTATCACGTCAACTACTACGGCGACATGCCCGACGAGCTGAACCGCGGTGTGGAGAGCGACCGGATCGAGGTGGACTGGGAGCTGCGCTCTCCCAGGGTTCGGGCCGCGACGTCGGGCCGGGCCGCGGATCGCGTGTGGCCGCAGGCGCCGCACGCGCTGCGGGCAGAACCGGAAACCGGAGCGCCGGGTGATCCGGTGCCCGGGCTCGAGGCACCGGTGGTCCTCCTGGAGATCCCCACCGACTTCCCGGACATTCGGGTGCGGGACCAAGGCCTGGCCCAGGCGTGGCGGCTGGCCAGCCGTGAGGCGTTTCTACACTACTTTGGTCGCGGGTACCGGGCGGTAGACTTCCTCCTGCACCGCGGCGAACGGCTCAGGGGCGAGTACGTGCTTTCACAAGAGACCCACGAGGAGGAGCCATGAAGATCGAGGCAGTTGAACTGCGCCAGATCGAGATGAGGCTGCGCGCGCCGTTTGAAACCTCTTTTGGGCGCGAGGAGGACAAGGTCTGCCTGCTGGTTCGCGTGCAGGCCGACGGCCTGGAGGGTTGGGGCGAGGTGCCGGCCGGCATCGCCCCGCTCTACAACGAGGAGACCTCCGACACCGCGTGGTCTGTGCTGGAACGGTTCCTCATACCGCCGCTGCTTGGAATGCAGGTCCCCCGACCGCAGGCGTTCGCCGCCGGCGCCGTCCACATCCGCCGCCACCACATGGCCAAGGCCGGGCTGGAGGCCGCGCTCTGGGACATCGCGGCACAACGGCAGGGACAGCCGCTGTCGCGGCTGTTGGGCGGCGAGCGCGCCACGGTGCCGGTGGGCGTCAGCCTGGGAATCGAGCCGACGGTGGACGCCCTGCTTGAGCGCGTCGCCGACTACCTGGGTCGGGGCTACGGGCGCATCAAGATCAAGATCAAGCCGGGCTGGGACATCGAGCCGACTCGCCGCATCCGCGAGCAGTTCGGGGAAATCCTTCTCCAAGTGGACGCCAACTCGGCCTACGATCTGGCCGATGCCGCAACCTTCAAGGCGCTGGACGCCTTCAACCTGCTGCTGATCGAACAACCGCTGGCCGAGGACGACATGGTGGACCACGCGGCGCTGCAGGCACAACTGCGGACACCCATCTGTCTGGACGAGTCCATCGTACACGAGCGCGCGGCCAGGGCGGCCCTGCAGCTCGGAGCGTGCCGGGTCATCAACATCAAGCAGGGCCGGGTCGGCGGACTATCGGCGGCGGTGGCGATCCACGACCTGTGCCGTGCGCAGGGAATCCCGGTCTGGTGCGGCGGGATGCTGGAAACGGGCATCGGCCGGGCAGCCAACCTGGCCCTCACGTCGTTGCCCAACTTCGCGCTGCCGGCCGACCTTTCGGCCAGCGACCGCTACTTCGCGGAGGACCTTATTGACCCCCCCGTCACGCTCAACACCGACGGGACGATAACGGTACCCACCGGCGTCGGCCTGGGCGTGCATATCGTGCCCGAGCGCGTCGAGAGGCACACGGTGCGGATGGCCAGGTTCACGGCGTAGCGATAGCAGAGCTAATCCCCCAGCACCGGTGGCGGCATCACCGGCACCGCGATAGATCAACCAGTCCGCCCGCGTGCCGGCGAAGTTGCTGGGAACCGCCTGGTCAGGCGGGCCGGTGAGAGGTCCTCGCCATCAGATCACCTGGTCCGTGTGAGCGCGCGCAGTTGTTCCAGGATTCGCCCCAGCCGCTCGATCTGCTGGCTGTAGCCGGCCAGGTCGCCGGCCCGCAGCCGTTCCTGCGCCAGGCGGTAACTCTCCATGGCCTCCTCGACCAGCGCCCGGACCTCGGTGCCGGCTTCCACGGGCGCGCGGGGAGACGCCGGCCCCGACCCGCCCGCCGGCGCGCCACCGAACAGCTCGGCCAGCGCGGCTTCCAGTGTTGGTGCCATCACGATCCGGGCGCCGCTGGCGGCGATCACGCGCTTCAGCTCGGGCATCTGGCTGCGCTCGGCCTGGAGGAAGAGCGGCTCGACATAGAGGAGGCCGTCCTCGATCGGGATCACCAGCAGGTTGCCGCGGATCACCTGCGAACCCAGTTGGTTCCACAGGGTCAACTGCTGGGAGATGAAGGGATCCTGGTTTATCCGCGCCTCCACCTGCATCGGCCCGAAGACAACGCGCGCCTTGGGGAACCGGTAGACGATCAACTCGCCGTAGTGCGGCTGGTCGTTGCGGGCGGCCATCCAGGCGATCATGTTGTCCCTTCCGGCCTGGACCATCGGCAGCATGAGCACGAACTCGGGCGCGGTGCCCTCGGTCAGCCGCATCGTCACGTAGTAAGGCTCGACCCACACCGCCTCCTTGCCCAGCAGCTCGCGCGGGATCGCCCACACGTCCTCCTTGTTGTAGAACACCTGCGGGTCGCGCATGTGAAACGTGGCGTAGACCTGCGCCTGGAGCTCGAACAGGTCCACGGGATAGCGCAGGTGGGCGGCGAGCTCCGGCGGCATCTGGCCCGCCGGTCTGAACAGGTCGGGGAAGATCGCGGCCAGGGTGCGGGCAATCGGCTCGTCGGGGATCATCTGGTAGAAGGCCACGGAGCCGTCATACGCGTCCACCACGACCTTGACGCTGTTGCGCATGTAGTTGACGTCGCCGTACCGCGTCGCGTACGGGTAGCGGTCGGTGGCGGTGTAGGCGTCAATGATCCAGAACAGCCGGCCGTCGGCAAGCACCAGGTAGGGATCGCGGTCGTAGCGGAGGAACGGCGCGATGCGCCCCACGCGCGTAGTGATCTGTCGGGCGAACAGCAGCCGGCTGTCCCCTCCGATGTCGGTGGATAGCAGCAGCTTGGCATCGCCGAACCGGTAGGCCAGGGCCAGGCGTGCCAGATAGCCCAGCTTTATCCCTCCCTGCCCGGCGTAACGCACGTAGACGTTCTCGTCCCCGCGCGGGTAGTCCAGCTCGCGGACGTTGGTGTTCACCACGACGTAGTCCGTGGTCAGCTCACCGTAGTAGATCTCCGGCCTCGAGATCGCCAAGCCCGGGACCGTCTCGGGTGGGATGTCCTTGACCAGGAACTCGGGCATCCCCTCCGGCGAGACGCGGTTGACCGGTGACATCACCAGGCCGTAGCCGTGAGTGTAGACCAGGTGCTGGTTGACCCAGGTACGCGCCTGGGGCGTCATCCGGCCGGTGGCCATCTCGCGCGCGGAGAGCATGACCTGCCGCTGTGCGCCGCCGATCGTGTAGCGGTCTATGTCTACGTCGGAGAAGGCGTAGTACTGTCGCAGCGCCTGCAACTGCCCGTAGGCCCGCAGCAGCGGCCGGTAATCCCACAGGCGCACGTTCTCCACCGTGGCGCGGTTGCGGACGATCGCGGCGGCATCGAGCGGCGCGATGTGGAACTCGCGCTCACGCACACGGTCCAGGCCGAATCCCCGCAGCGTGCCCGCGATGGCGTGGCGGATGAACGGCGTCTCGGCGGTGAGCTCGTTGGGACGCACGCGCAGCGCCTGCACCAGACCCGGGTACACTACAAGGCCCCCGGCCCAGGCCACGACGATCAATACAACTGTCCAGATCGCCAGGCGCACCGTGCGCAGCCAGGCGTTGGCGATCAGCAGCAACCCACACGCCGCAAAGAGCACGGTCAGCACGCGCAGTGCCGGGAGTACCGCGTGGACATCGGTGAACGCAGCGCCCAGAACCGGCCCTCGTGACGAGTACAGGAGATCGAAGGCGTCCAGATGGAACCCCCAGCCGCGCGCCAGCACCGCCGCCCCAAGCAGCACCGAGAGGTGCACCCGCACCCCCATGGGCGCCAGAGATACCCCACGCAGCATCATGCGGCCGTGGACCGCACCGTACCCGGCGGCGACGCCGGCGGTGATGACCACGAGCCAGGCGAAGAGACCATCGGCCAGCATGCGGTAGACCGGCAGGCGGAAGACGTAGAAGCCCACGTCGCGGCCGAAGAGCGGGTCGGTCTCGCCGAACGGCCGGGCGTGCAGGAACTGCTGGACGGCCACCCACTCGCGCGAGGCCGACAGGCCGGCCAGCACCGCGACCGCCGCCAGGGCCCACCCCCACCACCTGCCGCGGCTGCTCCCCCAGGCCGCGAGTACGGACCGCAGGTTGACGAACGCCAGCAGCCACACCGCAGCCGCGACCGCGAGCGTCATCGCGACCCTCGATAGGAACGGCACCCAGAAGACCCGCAGGTAACCGACCTCGGCGAACCAGAGCCAGTCGGTGTACCAGCGCGCGATCGCCGGCCCCACCACGAAGAACACGGCGATCGCGATCCACAGTGCCAATCGCATCCGTCGCATGCGTCAGACATCCCCTTCCCGGTTTGACTGCCCCTCTGGGGGGCGATACGATATTCGCGATGGACGAGCCGATTACCCGCGAGCAGGCCATCGAGGTGCTCAAGACCGTATTCGATCCCGAGATCCCGGTGAATGTCTGGGACCTCGGGTTGATCTACGACCTTCAGGTGGACGACGGCAACGTCGCCGTCAAGATGACGCTCACCGCGCCGGGGTGCCCGGTCGGCCCGCAGATCGCCGCGGAGATCGAGGAGAAGATGCTGGCCGCCGGCGCGAAGCACGCTCCCGTCACCTTCGTGTGGTCCCCGCCGTGGACCACGAAGAGGGTGACGCCCGATGGTAGGCTGCAGCTTCAGATACTCGACATCCCGGTCTGACCCGGGATCAGGAGTGTGTCCCATGAAGCGCCAAGCCCTGGTGCTCGCCCTGCTCCTGGTGCCCGCTATGCTCCTGGCCGCGGCGTGCGGCCGCGGCGACCGGCTGGGCGACCTTCCTTACTTCCCGGGATCCACGCACGTCGGCAGAGCGTCTTCTGTTAGCGAGGCGCACGGGTTTCCCAGGTCGAAGTGGGAACAGATCGAACTGCGCAGCGCCGCGCCCTATGATCAGGTGCGGGAGTTCTACGCGAAGCTGACAATCAGCGGGTGGACGTCCACCTTCGAGAGCGAGACGCCCAAGAGCGCGGGCAGGGTGTACTACCGGTTCCTGGCTGACGCCAAGCGCAGGCAGTTCTACGTCGTCACCGTGGAGGAAAGGCAGGCGTCGCGTATGGTGGCGATCCTGTTGTGGCGCGGCCTGGCCACGGCGGCCCCACGGTGATGTCCCGCGCTCGACGCGCCGTCACCGTCATTGTGCGCGACCCGGGGCCCTGGAACCCAACAGGTCTCGTAGCGACTCGCGCAGCAGGCAGGCCATGTCCATGGCCTGTAAACATGTCGCCTCGACGAAGGCCAGGCGCCGTGCTTCGTCTCGTGAGTGAACGACGCGCCCGCGCAAAGCGGCCATCCGCAGGCCGAGCGGGGCATCGTTGAGCAGTACCGCATCAATCGGCAGGCCCGCGGCCGCCTCCAGGCGGCATGCGAGATCGAGCTGCAGGGGCAACATGCCCGCGTCCGGGCAGCGCTCCGGATCCAGGAAGACGGCCACGTCAACGTCCCCAAAGGCCCGGTCCTCGACGAACGAGCCGAACACATAGGCGAAGAGGACGGCGCCTTCCGCGGCCAGGCTCTTTGCAACACGGACCAGCACGCGCTCGCGGTCAGATGCCGCAAGGTCGTGATGCTTCAGCGTACCAGTCCGCGGCTCTTCCTTCATGGCAACTCACCGCTTGAAGAAAGAACGTGAGCCCCGACGGCGGCCAGGAACGCCTCCAGGTCGCCCAGGTCCTGGCGCATGAGGTGATGCAACCGCCGGTCATCCACCCGGCCGTAGCCGTGGACAAGGAGGTTGCGAAGCCGCGCCAGGGCCGCAAGGCGGGTGGCCAGGGAAGCATCCACAATCCCCAGCTCCCCGAGCAACTGGAAGCAACCGGGGTAGCTCTCTGAGACACGCCCCTGGCGGGCAACCAGATGGTTGCAGATGGTCGCCGCGGCTTCTACCACCACGGTCAGGCTGTACCGCGCGGCCCTGACCTTTTCGGCATCGGTGGAGAAGGTCTCCACGGACAGGACCGAGTAGGCGCGCAGCATCTCGCTCTCGCGCCGGATATCGGCGCTGCGGCTGCGGATCATGTCCAGGTTGATGGGCAGAGAGGTCATGCTATCCCCCCGCGAAGATCTGCTGCTGCCTATCCTAGCAGATGGCTTCCGCCCTGCAGAGGGGAGGCACCGAGTTACCACATGGCGATCTCCGGCAGGATTCGTGGCGCAGGACGCCTAAAGCGCCGTTGCATGCGACGCGACCTGCTCGCCCTGGGCCTCTCAACCTGCCTCCTGCTCGCGGGACGCCTCCCGCCTGCCGACGCGACCGACCATCCTGCCCGGGTACTCGATCTCCGCTGGCACCGGACCGGCGAGGCGACGGGCATCACCGTACGGCTCTCCGCGCCTGTGCGCTACCGCGCCGCTGCCTCCTCGACGGTCATCACGCTCGATCTGTGGAAGGCCGCGGGAGAATCAGAGCGCACCGTCGCCGTCGGAAGTGGCGTCGCGTCCTCGATCAGTCTGCGCCGGCTCACCCCCGAGGTCACGCGACTGACGATCCTCCTGCGTCGGCCGGCCCGGTTCAAAGTCTTCGCGCGCGACGATCGCCTCGTGGTCACGGTCTTCCCCAGTTGGAAGGGAGCCGTCGCGCTCCCGAAGGGCGTGGCATACAGGTCGCTCCGCGTCGCCACCGGCGCGGGTCGCGCGCGGGCTCACGTGGTAACGATAGACCCGCGCGCCCCTGGGATCGAGATCAGGTCGGCGCTCGGCGGCGGCGCGGTCGCCGCGACCGAGACCACCAGCACGGCAGCTACCCGGCTGGAGGCTGCGGCCGCCATCAACGGTAACTACTACTCGCGCGCGGGCCTGCCGCTGGGACTGGTCGTGCTTGACGGGCGCATCCTGTCGGCACCCCTACCTCGGCGCACGGCCTTTGGCGTGGACGCCGCGGGCCGGCCATGGATCGGCCCCGTGGAGTTCGGCGGGCGGCTCGTAACCGACACCGGAATGGAGGTCCCGATCTCCGCGGTCAACCGGCCGCCGCGCGCGAGCGGGATCGCTCTGTACACGCCGGAGTTCGGGCCGCAGACCCCGCCGCAGGCGCTGGTGGCGATCGTGCGCGGTGGCCGGATCGCCGCCTTCAGCAACGGGCGCCCGGCCATCCCTTCCGATGGCTACGCGCTCGCGGCGGCGGCCTCCCAGCAACACTTCCTGACCAACCTCGTACGGGAGCAGCGCGTCACGGTGCAACTGGCGCTTGAGCCGGGCGGCCTCCGCCACGCCCTACAGGGCGGCCCGCGTCTGGTACGGGCCGGGGCGGTCGAGGTCCCATACGCCTGGGAGGGATTCGGCAGGTGGTTCGCCATGGCGCGGACCGCCCGGTCGGCAATCGGCATCGCGAGGAACGGCACGGTGCTCTTCGTCACGGTAGATCGAAGGGCCGGCCGTCGCGGCCGCCTGGAGAGCACAGGAATGAATCTCTTCGAGCTGGCGTCGCTGATGCGCTCGCTCGGCGCGCGCGATGCGGTGAACCTGGACGGAGGCGGATCCGCGACGCTCGTGGTGGGCGGACGCGTGGTCAGCGCTCCACCCCGGGCCGGTGAGCGCCGGGTGTCCGCGATGCTGGTCGCGCGGCACCGAACGGCGGAGCGGTAGCAGGCAGGCCCGCGAGGAAATCCTACAGCCTGGCGATCCTGGGCGATGCAATCGCCAGCAGGCCGACCAGGACCACAACCACCGCCCCGCCCAGCGCCAGGGTCAGCGGCACGCCTACCACGCCGGCCAGGGCGCCCAGCGGCAGCGTGCCCAGTGAAAGCATCCCAAACGTGACCATGCCGTAGAGCCCCATTATCCGCCCACGCTGGTCGGGGGCCACGCTGGTCTGCAACAGCGTGTTGGCCGCGGCCATTGCCACCGCCTGACTGGTGCCGACCAGCACCAACAGCCCCATTGAGGCGGCGAACCACGGTGAGAGCGCGAACAGCACCACGATGGCGCCGGTCGCCATCGCCGCCACCACCAGCAGCTTGCCCTTCTGCGCCGCCTCGCCGATCGCGCCCAGCAGGAACACCGCCAGGATGGTGCCGACTCCGGGCGCGGCCTGCAGCAGGCCCAGCCCGGAGGGGCCGACGCGCAGCACCTCGCGGGCCAGCGTGGGCATCAGGCGGATGTAGGGACGGCCGAAGAAGTTGATCGCCGCGACGATCCCCAAGATCGCCATCAGGTGCCGGTGGCGGATGAGCAGCCCGATCCCCTGCCGGATATCCTCCCCCACCGATTCTCGCCTCCAGGCGTTAGCCGGCAGCACGTCCATCAACCAGAGCGCCGTCAGCACGGCGATGTAGCTTGCGGCGTTGGCGAAGAAGCAGCCCGCGACGCCGACCGTGGCGATCAGCACCCCGGCCAGCGACGGGCCGAAGATGCCGGAGCCGTTGAACGCCATCGTGTTCAAGCTGACCGCCTGCATCAACTGGCGCTCTCCCACCAGGGACGGTACCAGCGACTGCCTGGCCGGCATATCGAAGGAGTTGGCGAGTGAGTTGAAGGCGCCGATCGCCAGGATCTGCCACACCTGGATGCGCCCCGAGATCGTCAGCAACCCCAGCAGGGCCGCGGAGATCATCGTGGCGGCGTTCGTCCACAGCAGTATTCGGCGGCGGTCGAAACGATCGGCCGCCACGCCGCCCAGGAAGGCGAAGAGCAGCCGCGGAACGGCCTGGCTCAGCCCCAGCAGGCCGAGATAGATGGGGTCCTTCGTGATCTGGTCAACCAGATAGCCGAGCGCGGTGAACTGCATCCACGACCCGGTGTTGGAGACGAGCAGACCGGTCCAGAGCAACCGGAAGTTGCGCTGGCGAAGCGGCGCAAAGACCTCGCGTCTTCCTGCGGGCCGCACGGCCGCGGAGTCAGACAACGCGATGGCCCGCCTTGCGGGGCGAGTTCACCACGGCGGTGAGTAACGCTCCTCCTTCCAGGGATCGCCGTGCATGTGATACCCGTTGCGCTCCCAGAACCCGGCGCGGTCCTCGGCCATCAGTTCGATGCCGCGCACCCACTTGGCGCTCTTCCAGAAATAGAGGCGCGGAATCACCAGGCGTAGGGGCCATCCGTGTTCCGGGGTCAGGTCTGCGCCGTCGGCGCGGTAGGCGAAGAAGGCATCGTCGGAGAGTAGGTATTCCAGGGGCAGGTTCGTCTCAAACCCCGCCTCGGCGTGGACCATGACGAATCGCGCCTCCGGGCGGATCCTCACTAGATCCAACACCGTTCGGGCAGGAACCCCCTCGAACGTCATTCCGAGGCGGCTCCACGTGGTCACGCAGTGGATGTCGCATGTGATCGAGGCGGTGGGCAGGGCGCGAAACTCCTCGTATGAGAGCCGTACCTGTTCCTCGACCAGGCCGAAGATTCGGAAATCCCAACCGGCGAGATCAAGTCGGGGCACATCGCCATAGTGGAGCACGGGCCATTTATCGGTGATGCGCTGTCCGGGTGGAACACGCTCCTCGGAACGGTGCACCATCATCCCTCACTCCCCTTCGCCGCGCCCTGACCGACGGCACCCTGGCCGACGGCACCCTGACCCGCTCCATCTGCCGAGCGCTTCGGGTTACAGAGGCGCATGGCCGCATCCACGCCCTCGACCGCCCACAGTCTCACGCCCTCAGCAGCGAGGGCGACTGCCTCGTCAATCAGGACGCGCTCGTCTGCACCAGGCCGCTGAAGCACGAACTCCGCCGGATCCTGACCCGCCGGAGGCCGGCCGATGCCCACACGCACGCGGGCGAAAGCCGTAGTACCCAGGGCTTCGATGATCGAGCGGAGGCCGTTGTGTCCCCCGTGGCTTCCCTTCTCCCGTACCCGCACGGCGCCGACCGGAAGATCGAGGTCGTCCACGATCACCATCAGGTGCTCCACCGGCACGCGGTGGCGCCGTCGAAGGTCGGCGACGGCCGTACCGCTCACGTTCACGTAGGTCTCCGGCCGGGCGAGCATCACGCGCCGGCCGCCAATCGTGCCTCGCCCCACCAGCGCCCATCCGTCCTCGGTCGCAATGGAGATGCCGTGGGCGCCGGCGAGCGCCTCCAGTACTTCCCACCCGGTGTTGTGCCGGGTGCGGCGGTACCGGCGTCCAGGATTGCCCACTCCCACGATCAGTCGCATATGACCTCTCGCATCTGATATGCAAACAGGGGCGCCGGGTGGCGCCCCTGCTCAAACTCTGGGGCCAACTCGCCCTGGGCGTCGCGCCGCCTACTCCTTCTCGGGAACCGCCTCAGGAACCACAGCAGCAGGCGCGCCCTCCACTGCGACCGCTGCCACCGGCGCCGCTTCCTCCTGCACGCGGGGTGCGACTATCGTGACGATGACCTCGTCGGGCAGAGTGAGTAGCGTCACGCCCCCCGGAATCACCAGGTCACTGGCGTGCAGCGAATGCCCTACACCCAGTTCGGTAATGTCCAGATCGAACTGCTCGGGGATGAGCGTCGGCATGCACTCGACGAGCACGTCCCGGAGGTGGTGCTCCACTATCCCGCCCTCGGCGACACCCTTTGAGGCGCCCCGCAGCATGACCCGCACACGTGTCTCGATCATCTCGGTGAGAGAGATCGCGAGGAAGTCCACGTGAATGATGTGCTGCTTGAAGACGTCGCGCTGGATCTCCTTGACCATGACCGTTGCCGGCTCGGCGCCGCCGCCCCCTGTCATGTCGAGATCTATCAGCACGTTGCGCCCGGCGTGGGTCTGCAGCGCCGACGAAATCGCCTTCCCATCCACGGCAACCGGCATCGGCTTGCGGCCGCGGCCGTAGACCACGGCCGGGACGAGCCCCTTGCGTCGCAGGCTTCTCGCCACGCCCTTGCCAACACCATCGCGAACCTGTGCAGACAGCGCCAACCGCTCCATACGGGAATCCCTCCAACACACAACAGGCCCCAACCGCCGGGGCCCGAACACCGCCTATTATAACACGCGGGGCCCCTGCCGCAACCGTCCGGTAACTGACTGTGGTATCCTGATTCAAACCATGCCCGCCATCGAACACCTCGCCGACGACCTGGTCCTGATCGACACCGGCTACTGCCGTACTCCCGCAGCGATCGGCGTCTACCTGCTGCTGGGCGAGCGACCGGCCCTGGTCGAGACCGGGCCCGCCTCGACGGTCGAGGCGGTGCTGGAAGGGGTGCGGGCCGCCGGGCTCGACCCGAGCGACCTGCGGGCGGTCGCGGTCACGCACATCCACCTGGACCACGCGGGCGCGGCAGGGGCGCTGTTACGGCGACTGCCCCATCTGGACGTGTACGTGCACCCCATCGGCGCGCCGCACCTGGTGGATCCCTCGCGCCTGATCACCAGCGCCCGCCGGCTCTACGGGGATGATCTCGACACGCTCCTGGGCGAACCCGAGCCGGTCCCCGCCGATCGGGTACAGCTCCTTGAGGACGGGGCCCAGATCATGCTTGGATCACGGCGGCTGCGGTCTCTCGATACGCCCGGACACGCCCGGCACCACCTGGCGCTCCTGGACGAGTCCTCGGGCGACCTCTTCACCGGAGACGCGGCAGGCATCTGCCTGACGGGATCGCGCTACGTGCTCCCGCCCACGCCGCCGCCGGAGCTGGACGTACCGACCTGGAACGCGACCCTCGCCCGGCTGCGCGCGCTGCGGCCGCGGCGCCTGCTGCTCACGCACTTCGGACCGCATACCTGGTGCGATGAGTTGCTGGCCCAGATGCAGGCGCGCCTTCCCGCTGCTGTGGAGCTCGTGCGTTCGGCGCTGGACTCCGGCCTGGGCGAGGAGGCGATCGTAGAGCGGCTGCGGGCTACGGGCGCCGGCGCGGCCGCAGCGGACGGACCGAATGCGGCGGGCCGTATGGAAGTCGTCATGCCTTCGCGGTTGAACGCGTTAGGGCTGATCCGGTACATCAAGACGGCAGCCTGATGGCGAACCGCGCGGGCCGGCTCCGGTTCGACCGCGGCTCCCTCCGCCTCGACCTCCCCAAGGCCACCCGGGTGCCGCCCTACCTGATCTGGGACCGGCGCGTGCAGGCGTGGCGCACCGAGGCGGTGCACTACCTGCAGGTTCGGGAGGACGCGCCGGCCTACCACCTGGACCTATCCGACGAGGCGCCGCGGTTCTTCGACTGCCCGCCGCTGATCCCATCGCTTCCGGCGCTACGGCCCGACCAGCAGGCCGCGGTGGAGGCATGGGAGCAAGCTGGAGGCCGGGGGGTCGTGGTCAAGCCCACGGGTACGGGCAAGACCGAGATCGCGCTGGCCCTGATCACCCGCCACCGCGTCTCGGCGTTGATCGTCGTGCCGCTGCGCGACCTGATGTACCAGTGGCAGCGCCGGATCAAGCAGGGGTTGGGCTTCGACGCTGGGGTCCTGGGCGACGGGCGTCACGAGGTTTGGCCGATCACGGTCACCACCTACGACAGCGCCTACATCCACATGAAGGAGATCGGCAACCGGTACCGTCTCATAGTCTACGACGAGGCGCACCACCTCCCGGGGGTCACCTTCCGCGAGAGCGCGCTGGACTGCCTGGCGCCGATGCGGCTGGGGCTCACCGCTACCCCCCGCCGTGCCGACGGCCTGGACCGGTTGCTCGACGAGCTGATCGGCCCGATCGTGTACGAAGAACAGATCGCCGACGCAAGGGGGAAGACCCTGGCCGGCTACAGCATCATCCGCGTGCCGATCGCCCTGACCGAGGACGAGCAGGCCGAGTTCGACGGGCTCTCGCGGCGGATCCGCGCGTACGTCGCCCGCGGCCGTCGGGAAGGCGCTGCAGGCAGGGCAGCGCGGGACGGGGGCGCCGGAGGCGGGGCTGCGGGCGAGCGAGCCCCGGCGTTCGACTGGACGCATGACCTGGCCAGGCGGTCGCGCACCGATCCCGAGGCCAAGGCGATCCTGCGCGCCTACCGGAGGAAGTTGACGCTCATCCATCGCTCCGCCGAGAAGTTGCGCGTGGTCGAAGACGTCCTGCGCCTGCACCCTGCGGATCAGTGCGTGATCTTCACCGCCTCCAACCGAATGGCCCTGGACGTCTCGGCGCGCTTCCTCATCCCGGCGCTCACCGCCCACTCGGACAAGAAGGAACGGAACGCCGTGCTCGACGCGTTCGCTCGGGGCACGCTGCGTGCGCTCGTCGCCTGTGAGGTCCTCAACGAGGGATGGGACGCGCCCGCGGTGAAGGTCGGCGTGGTGCTCGGGGGCGAGAAGGGCGCCAAGGAGGCCGTGCAGCGCCTGGGGCGGCTGCTGCGCAGGTCGGGCGACCGCTCCGCGCGCCTCTACGAGGTCGTGGTGCAGGAGAGCCCCGAGATCACCAGGGCACGGCGCCGGAGCCGGACGGATGCTTACCAAACAGCAACGCGTCTATCGGTGGATCAGGCCCGGCAGCTCGATCTCTTCTGATCGGCTGGACGACGAGGACCTGCCGCATCTGGCGCGGGCCATCGCCGTCTACCGGCGGTTGGTCGGCGGCCGGCGGGGACGCGTGCGGGATGCGGCGCGGGGCGCGCTCGGCGGGATCCAGCCTGATCGGGTCGAGGGGATCATCAAGCTCCTGGACGATGTGGCCACCTACGAGTGGCCCCGCGGCTCGCGGCAGGCCGAAGTGCGGGTGCGGGTGTTCGAGACGGCGGCCCGGAATCACCCGGTACTCGAACGCGACCATGCCCGGGACCTGCTGGCGGCAGGGCTCAACCCGGCGCCCCACCGCCCCGAGGATGCCGTGCCCCTCCTCTACGCCGACTACCCGGAGTTCCACCGGATGAGCGCCTTCCCCCTCGACTACGCCGCCGGCGACCTCCGTGCCGACTACGATCTCGCCCAGGCCCAGGCGCTGCTCTACGACGCGGTCCGGATCACGGTTGAAGCCCGGCGCGACTTCAGGCACATCGTCCAGTACGCGCGTCTCTCGCGCCTGCTGCACCGGGGCGAGCGGGTGCGCGGCGGAGCATACCGGTTGGTCTTCGACGGACCCAACTCGATCCTCCGGTACACCCACGCCTACGGGGTTGACTTCGCGAAGTTCCTGGCAGCGCTCGTCCAGGCCCGAGGCTGGACCCTGACCGCCGAGGTCGTGATGCGCAAGGGGTGGCGGCCGGTTCTGTTCGCGCTCTCGGACGCCGACGGCCTGCGCTCGCGGGTGCCTGTCCCGGCGCTGTTCGACTCGCGCCTGGAGGAGACTTTCGCGCGCAAGTTCGGTCCCGAGCGCGACGGCTGGCGACTCGGCCGGGAAGCGCTCATCCTCGAGGCGGGCGAGGCGCTGGTGGTGCCGGACTTCGTCTTCACCCACGAGGATGGAACCGAGGTGGCCTTGGAGATCGTCGGGTACTGGACCCCACAGTACCTCAAGACGAAGCTCGATAAGCTCGCCGCGGTGCGGGGGCCGAACCTGATCGTAGCCGTCCGGAAGGCGATGGCCGTGGCGGCTGGGAGTCTTCCGGCGACGGTGTTGCCGTTCTCGAGCGGGATCCTGCTGCGGGACCTCATGCCCCGGCTGGAGGCGTTCCGGCCAACCCGAAGGAGGGGTGGATGACCGTGGCACCACGGGTCACCGTCGTGGGCAGCCTCAACACCGACCTTGTGGTCAGGGCGCCGAAGCTGCCCGAGCGCGGCGAGACGGTGATGGACGGCTCGTTCGCCGTCTTCTCGGGAGGCAAGGGTGCCAACCAGGCCGTGGCCGCAGCCAGGCTGGGAGCGAGCGTGGTAATGGTCGGCCGCGTTGGGGACGACCCCTTCGGCGCGCAGATGCGTGCCGGCCTGGAGCAGGAAGGCATTGATGCTGCGCACGTGCGCGCAACCAAGGGCACCGCATCGGGTGTCGCGCTCATCACAGTAGATCTCGCCGGTCACAACACCATCGTCGTGGCCTCAGGGGCCAACATGCGCCTGACGATCGCGGACGTGGATGCCGCTGCTGAGGTAATCGCAGAGAGCCAGGTCCTGCTGCTGCAGTTCGAGGTGCCGACGGAGGTGGTGGCACACGCTGCGGCCCTGGCAAAGCGCAGCGGCTGCCGTGTCGTGCTGGACCCGGCGCCCGCACCGGCGGACGGGTCGCTGCCCGAAGGCCTGTACCGGAGTCTTTTCGTAATAAACCCCAACGAGGTTGAAGCCCGGGCGCTCACCGGAATCGCGGTGGCCAACGATCAGGGCGCGGCCGCTGCTGCAGACCGCCTCTTGGAGCTAGGATGCCAGGCAGCGGTCATCAAGCGCGGCGTGCAGGGTGCCTTCTTGGCGGTGGACGCGACGCGTGAAGCAGTACCGGGGATTCCAGTCAAGGCCGTGGACTCAACCGCCGCGGGTGATGCGTTCGCCGGAGCGCTGGCGGTGGCGCTGGCCGAAGGCAGGAGCCTAGCCGAGGCGGTCCGGTTCGCGAACGCCGCAGGCGCGATGTCGGTGACCCGGATGGGTGCGCAGCCCTCGATGCCACGGCGGGAGGAGTTGTTGGAGTTCGCCCGGTCACGCGGGCTTGGGCTCTGAGCCGCCCCCGGCCGCGTGCGCGCGCCGGGCCTCGCTGACCATCCGCCGCGCGTCCTCTGCCCCGGCCCAGCCGTGGATCTCCACCGGCTTCTGCTCGAGCGTCTTGTAGACCGTAAAGAAGTGCTGCACCTCCTTGAGGAAGTGCGGTGGCACGTGCTCCAGTTCGGTCACGCCGTCGAAGCGCGGATCGCCCACGGGCACGGCCAGCACCTTCTGGTCGTGCCCCTTCTCGTCGTGCATGTCCAGCACGCCGATGGGGCGCACCTCCACCAGGCAGCCAGGGAACGTGGGCTCGTAGGTGAAGATCAGCACGTCCAGGTGGTCGCCGTCGTCGGCCAGGGTGTCTGTGATGAACCCGTAGTCGGCCGGGTAGTGCAGCGGCGAGTAGAGCACCCGGTCGAGCCGGATCCCGCCGCGGATAGGGTCCAGTTCGTACTTGTTTCGGCTGCCCCGCGGCACCTCGACGAAGGCCAGCACGGTCACAGCCCGTTCGGTCATCCCCATCTCCCTCCGTCGGGCCCGGTCGCCCCCGCGTCGCGATCCGTCAGGTCCCGGACCAGCGCGCGGATGCGGCCGGCCAGGTCGTCGCGGACCGTGCGGTAGAACGTGAGATCGCGGCCGGCCGGATTCGGCAGCGGCCAGTGCAGGCTTCGCGCGCCCGGCACCAACGGGCACGCCTCCTCGGCGCACAGGCCCACCACCAGTTCGACGTCGGGCCCCAGGGCCGCCTGCAGCGGCTTGGGCATGTGGTCGCTGATGTCCACGCCGATCTCGCGCATGACCGTCACGGCCTCCTCGCGCACGCGCTCCCCGGGGTCCGTGCCCGCGGACCCGGCCCGCCAACCCGCCGGCGTCAGGGCGTTGAACAACCCCTCCGCCATCTGCGAGCGGGCGGAGTTGTGCACTCAGAGAAACAGGACGCGTGGCATGACACCCTCCTCACCGCCCCGGAGCAGTCCTGGCCCACCGTGGGCGCCGCCAGGCCCGCGACCACGCCCGCGGCCGCCTGTACCGTGTTGGCGGGGCCGCATCACACGTTCAGCTCCCGCAGCTCGCCGGTCACCATGTAGATGACCCGCTCACCGATGTTGGTGATATGGTCGGCGGCGCGCTCCAGGTTCTGCGCCACCAGCAGCAGCTCCAGCGCCCGCGGGATGGTCCGGGGATCGCTGAGCATGTACGTCAGCAGCTCTCTGAAGACCTGGCTGCGCAGGGCGTCCACCTCGTCATCTCGCTTCGCCATGGCCTCGGCCAGGGCCGTATCTCTTCGCAGGTACGCGTCCATGGCCTCTCGGAGCATCTGCTGCACGAGTTCCTCCATGCGCGGGATGTCAATGAGCGGTTTGAGGTGCGGCTGGCCGGCCAGCCGCTTCACCGACTTGGAGATGCCCTCGGCGTGGTCGGCCAGCCGCTCCAGGTCGATGGTAATGACGAAGGCGGCCGCGATGGTCCGCAGGTCTGACGCCATGGGCTGCTGCCGGGCCAACAGGCGCATGCAGCGGTCCTCCAGCTCCAGGTGCAGCGCGTCGATCCGGTCGTCATCCCGGACGATCCGCTCGGCCCAGTCGGCGTCCAGCGTCCGCAGCGCCTCCACCGACGCGTGGATCGCCTCCCCAGCCATCGTCGCCATGCGGACGACGTCGGCCTGGAGCCCCTCCAACTCCCTCAGGAACAGCTCGCGAGTCAACCTCGGCTCCCTCCCCCCGATGTTCTGGCCACGCCTGGGAACTCCTGGCAGGGTGCCGGCCCGGGCTCACCCGAACCGGCCGGTAATGTAGTCCTCGGTCCGGCGATCACCAGGCCGCGTGAAGATCTGGTCCGTGGCACCAACCTCGACCAGCTCGCCGTCCAACAGGAACCCGGTCACATCCGAGACCCGGGCGGCCTGCTGCATGTTGTGGGTCACGATGACAATGGTGAGCTGCCGGGCCAGCTCGCGGGCCAGCTCCTCGATGCGCAGCGTGGCTGCCGGGTCCAGGGCCGAGGCCGGCTCGTCCATCAGCAGTACCTCTGGCGAGACGGCGAGCGCGCGGGCGATGCACAGCCGCTGCTGCTGGCCGCCCGAGAGGCTGGTGCCGGGCCGCCCCAGGCGGTCCTTCACCTCATCCCACAAGGCCGCGGCGCGCAGGCTGCGCTCCACTGTCTCGTCCAGCACACGCCGGTCCCGCTCGCCGGCCAGCCGCAGCCCGGCCGCGGCGTTGTCGTAGATGCTCATGGTGGGGAAGGGGTTGGGCTTCTGGAACACCATGCCGACGCGGCGGCGGACCCGGACCGGGTCGACGCCCGGCGCGTAGATATCGACGCCGTCCATCAGTACCCTCCCGCTGGAGCGCGCGCCGGGCACCAGCTCGTGCATGCGGTTCAGGCAGCGCAGGAAGGTGGACTTACCGCATCCCGACGGCCCGATGATGGCCGTCACCCGGCGAGGGGCGATGGTCAGGGAGACGCCACGCAGAACGTGGTGGCGGTCGAACCAGGCGTGGACGCCCTGTGCCTCGATCCCGGCGGCGTGGTCGATCAAGATCCCGGCGTCCGCCGTCACGGCGACCCCGGCCTGCATGGCGTCTGGCATCGGACCCTCCATCATCGCAGCATTCGCTCCGTTACCGAAGTTTCACATGGCGGGCCGCCACCGCCCGGGCGGCGATGTTGACGCTCAGCACAATGGTCATCAGGACCAGGGCGCCGGCCCACGCCTGCCGGTGCCAGTCCTCGAAGGGCGAGACGGCGTAGGCGAAGATCTGCAGGGGCAGGGCGGCGATCGGTTGCAGCAGGTCCCAGTTCCAGAACCGGTTCCCGAACGCGGTGAAGAGCAACGGCGCGGTCTCGCCCGCGATGCGGGCCAGCCCCACCATGATGCCGGTCACGATCCCGCCGGCGGCGGTGGGCAACACCACCCGAAGCAGCGTTCGCCACTGGGGGATACCCAGCGCCAGTGACGCCTCGCGAACGCTCTGGGGGACCAGCCGCACTATCTCCTCGGTGGTCCGCATCACCGTCGGGATCAGCATGATCCCCAGCGCTACGCCGCCGGAGGCGGCGCTGAAATGGCGCAGGGGCAGCACCAGAATGGTGTAGGCAAACAGGCCCATCACGATGCTGGGCACCCCGTTCATCACGTCGGCCATCAGCCGCACGGCACCGGCGAGCCGGCTGTTGGGGCATTCCGCCAGGAACGTCCCGCCCAGCACGCCGACCGGCATCCCGAGCAGCGCGGCCAGGCCCACCAGCACCAGCGTGCCGGAGATGGCGTTGGCCATCCCGCCGCCGGGCTCGCCGGCGGCCCCGGGCAGGTGGGTGAAGAATTCCAGGTTCAGGGCGCCCAGGCCGGTGCGGGCCAGGAAGAAGAGGATGAGGAACAGCGGGACCAGCGCGGCCACGGTGCACAGGAATGTCACCCCGGCCATCAGGCGGTCGGTCCAGCGGCGGCGCAGATAGGAGCGGGCCATCGGCTACTCCCGAATGAGGCCCGGGCCCCGCGCCACGCGGGCCACCAGCAGGCGGGCCAGGATGTTGACCGTCAGCGTGACCAGGAAGAGGACGAGCCCGGCGTAGATGATCGCGGCCACGTACAGGTCGTCGGTGGCCTCGGCGAACTCGTTGGCGATCACCGCCGCGATGGTGTAGCCCGGCGCGAGAAGCGACGCCCTGATCTGGGGCACGTTGCCGATGACCATGGTGACCGCCATGGTCTCGCCCAAGGCCCGGGCCAGAGCCAGGAAGATCGCGCCCACGATCCCTGAGCGGGCATACGGGATGACCGCGGTCCGGGTGGTCTCCCAGACGGTAGCTCCCAGGGAGAGCGCGGCCTCACGCTGCGAAGTCGGCACCGCCCGCATTACCTCGGTGCTGGCGGCGATGATGAAGGGCACGACCATGATCGCCAGGATCAGCCCGGCGGCCAGCATCCCAATGCCCAGCGGCGGCCCCTCGAACAGCGGCAGGAAGCCCAACGTCGCCTTCAGCGGCGGCGAGAGCGTCGTCCGCACCCAGGGGACCAGCACAAAGATCCCCCACAGCCCGTAGACCACGCTGGGGATGGCGGCCAGCAGATCGAGCAGGAATCCGACCGGCCGGCGCAGCCAGCCCGGGGCCAGCTCGGACAGGAAGATGGCGACCCCCAGACCCAGCGGCACGGCCAGGGCCAGCGCGACGGCCGAGGACACCAGCGTGCCGTAGACGAAGGGCAGGGCGCCGAAGTCGCCGGCGACAGGGTCCCAGGTCGAGGTGGCGAAGAACGCCGGGCCGAACTTCCGGATCGCCGGCCAGGCACCGACGGTCATCGCGGCCAGCATGGCGGCCATGATTACCGGCACCACGCCGGCCATCGCTGCCAGCAGCCGCGCGAACAGCCGGTCGCCCATATGCGCGACGTGCCGCACGGGAGCCGTCAGGGCAGCAACGCCTTCCCCTGCGCGGTGACCGTCCGCAGCGTGCCCTCGACGCGCGCCACCAGGCTCTTGGGCAGCTGCGCGTAGTGCAGCGGCGGCGCGTACTTCTGGCCGTCATGGACCGCCCACCGCAGGAAGTCCACCAGGGCCTTGCCCTTGACCGGGTCGGGCTGCTCGCCGTAGATCAGGATCCACGTAAACCCGGCGATGGGGTAGACGTCCCGGCCCTCGGGATCGGTGAAGAAGATCCGGTAGTCCTCGGGGATTGCCCGCAGCGCGCCATCCATCGCCCGGGTGGTGCTGGACAGCAAGGGCCGGATGAACTGACCCGCGCGGTTGCGCACATTGCCAACGGGCATCCGGTTGGTCAGCACGTAGGCCAGCTCCACGTAGCCCAGCGCGTTCGGCATCTGCCGCACGAGGCCGGCGACACCCTCGTTGCCCTTGCCGCCGATCCCGACCGGCCAGTTCACCGACGTACCCTCGCCTACCTTCCTCCGCCAGTCGGGGCTGACCTTGCTCAGGTAGTTCACCCAGATGGCCGTGGTCCCGGACCCGTCCGAGCGGCGCACCACGATGATGTCGGCGGCCGGCAGCTTCGCCTCGGGGTTGTCCTTGAGCAGCCGGGGATCGTTCCACTTCGTGATCTTGCCCAGGAAGATGTCGGCCAGGACGCCGGGGGCAAAGTTGAGCCCGGTCCCCACACCGGGAATGTTGTACATCGGTACCACCGCGCCGGCCACCATGGGGATGTGCAGCGGGCGGCCGCCGGCCTGGCGAATCTGCGCGTCGGTCATCGGGCCGTCGGTGGCGCCGAAGTCCACGGTCTTCGCGATGAATTGGCGGATCCCGCCGCCCGAGCCGATGGATTGATAGTTGATGCGCACGCCACGCTCGGCATCGTAGACCTGCGACCACTTGGAGTAGAGCGGGAACGGAAATGTCGCCCCTGCACCGGTGAGCGTCACCGGCTGCTGGGCGGGGGTGGTCCCCGCCGCGCCGAGCACCACGGCGGCGCTCAGGGCAAGCGCAGCGAACCACGATAGCGGATTCAACACTGTCCGGCCTCCTTTGGCTTGGGTGGATCCGAGGGGACGCCCGATCGGCGCGCTCCCTTCATCCCAACCCTAAACCCGAAAGGTGGTGGACAGGCCAAGGCCAGGTGAACCCTATGTCAAAGGGAGGTGAAACTTACTTGAGGTCCAGGCGGTATCCGATGCCGCGCACGGCCACGAGCCGCACGCCGCCGCGGGGCTCGACTTTCTTGCGCAGCCAGCCGATGTGAGTATCGAGGGTACGAGAGTTGCCGAAGTAGTCCTCGCCCCAGACTTCGTGCAGGAGGCGCTCGCGCCGGACCACTTTGCCCTGGTGCCGCAGCAGGAGGTGCAGCAGGCCGAACTCCTTCGCGGTGAGGGGCACGGGCACGCCGGCCACGGCGGCCTCGTGGCGTTCGGGGTCTACGGCCAGACGGCCGGCCACCAGCGTTAGTTCGACGCCCGCCTGGACGACAAGGGTCTCCAGGACATTGGCGATGTCCTCGCAGCGGTCGGTGCCGGTCTCAAGCATCTCGCAGATGTCTTTCCACTTGATGATGTCCCTGGCGCTGCGCCGGCCCGAGAACAGCGCCTCGAGGGCGTCCCGCAGCACGTCGTCGCCCTGGTTCTCCAGGCGGTGCAGCGTCCGTGTGTGGGAGAAGACCTCTCGCCCGCGGCGCACCTCGCGAATCGCCTGTCTGATCTCCTGCGCCGACCGGAGCATGATCTGTCCCATCTCGCGCGCGGACGGGATCGCCCGCCGGATGCGATAGATCGCCAGCCGTGCCGCCGCCGCCTCGATGGCGTCGAGCACGTCGTCGAGAAGCCCGGTCAGGCTCTTTAGCGTGTCACGGTCGCCAGAGGGAATGCCGGCGGCCGAGAGGGATTCGAAGAGATCGCGCGCAATGGCATCGCCTTTGTGTTCTAGATCCCGAATCGCCTGCCAGGCCTGATCGGCAGGCGTACGGCTCTCCAGCGCCCCGACGAGCGCCTCGGCGGCATCGAGGATGGCGTGCGTCATCTCCTCGAGAAGGTCGAACTCCCTCTCACGCGGAAGCGGTGCGGCGCGAGGCGATGGCACCGCGTCGGGTGAAGGATCAACCATACGCACCGAGCATACCACGTCAGGCGCCACCGGGCGCACCGAGCGCTTCGGGGCAGGCGGAGCACGCCGAAGCACGGGCGGGCCCGGCGCATATGCGCCGGGCCCGCCACGATCATGTATGTCGCCCGCGCTACCGGTACAGCGGCAGCGGGTGGGGCTGAAGCGCCGAGCCGATCCGCCGCTTCAGCAGGTCGAACACTTCCATGTCGTACTGACCTACAAAGGTAACCGCCTCGCCTGCACGGCCGGCCCTGGCAGTGCGGCCGATCCTGTGGATGTAGGTATCCACGTCCTCGGGCATGTCGAAGTTAATCACGTGCGAGATGTCGGGAATGTCCAGCCCGCGGGCGGCCACGTTGGTGGCCACCAGCACCTGGGCCTTGCCCTTTGCGAAAGCGGTCAGCGCGCGCACCCGCGCGCCCTGGGTCATGTCGCCGTGAATCACCTCGGCCGGCTGGCCCCGCTCGCGCAGGATCTTCGCAAGACGATCGGCACCCCGGCGGGTCCGCCGGAAGACAAGGGCAGAGGGCACCTCGCCGCTGGTCAGCAGCAGCCGCAGCGCCCGTACTTTGTCCTGTTCGGCCACTTCCAGGTAGTACTGCGTGACCGTATCCACCGTGGGCATCTTGTCGGCAACCCTAACCCACGCCGGGTTGCGCATGTGCCGCGCCGCGATCGTAGACACCGCATCCGGCAGCGTGGCTGAGAACAGAGCCGTCTGGCGCGCCGCCGGCGTCCGTCTGAGGATCTCCTCGACGTCGGGCAGGAAACCCATGTCCAGCATCCGGTCGGCCTCGTCCAGAACCAGGAACCGGACGCCGTCGAGCTTCACGGACCCCCGGGAGATGTGGTCGAGCAGGCGGCCCGGCGTGGCCACTGCCACCTGAACGCCGGCGCGCAGCGCGGTGAGCTGCCGCTCGATGGGCTGCCCGCCGTACAGCGCGGTAACGCGGAGCTTGGGTCCGCCCAGCGCGCGCACCGCGTCCGCGATTTGCAGGGCCAGCTCGCGGACGGGTGAGAGTATGAGCGCCTGGATCCCTCGGGCGTTACGGTCGAGGCGCTCCAGCATGGGAATCACATAGGCACCGGTCTTGCCGGAGCCGGTCTGGGCCTGGCCGGCCACATCGTGCCCGGCGGTCAGCCCTGGGATAACCTTCAACTGAATGGGGGTGGGTTCGGTCCACCCAAGACGGGCTATCGCCCGGATGGTCTCCGGGCGCAATACGAGGCCGCCGAACGCGGTCTCGCGCGTTGAAATGGAAATTAGACTTACCTCCTGATTTGACCCGGGGGAAACCCGGGCCGGGTTTGAGCCGGCATCATGCGCGTGCCCACCGGTCCACCCAGCCCTGGTGAGATAAACTCCGCGGACACATGAAACGGGCGACTCAGCAGTTACATCGCCCGATTCGGAAGACGCAACTATGACGACTGGGGTTACTGTATCACACTACCCGCACGAGTTCAACCCCGCCCAACTCCAGAACCCGGCGCGCCGCCTCGTCCGGATACTCCCCTGAGAATACCACGCGGCGCAGCCCCGAGTTGAGGATCATCTTGGCGCAGGTCAGGCACGGCTGGTGGGTAACGTAGATCGCGGCGCCCGCGATGGCGACGCCGTGGTAGGCCGCCTGGATAATGGTGTTCTGCTCGGCGTGCAGGCACAGACAGGTGTCATGACCCGTGCCCGGGGGCGTGTCGCCCGCGCACCTCTCGCAGCCGCCGTCGCCGCAGTTGGGCAGCCCCCGGGGAGTGTCGTTGTAGCCCGTTGACAGAACCATCCGGTCCTTGACCACGACCGCGCCCACCTGGCGGCGCAGGCAGGTGGAGCGGCTGGATGCGAGTTGAGCCATCCGCATGAAGTACGTGTCCCACGAAGGTCTGCTCATTCAGAAGGCCGTCTAAAAAGCCGTAAGGTAACTGTCAACTTCCCACGGGTGTACGCGGGTGATGTACTCCCGCCACTCCAGTCGCTTGGCCCGTACAAGATGATCTACGATGTGGCTGCCGAGCGTCTCAGTGATGAGCTCGTCGGCCAGGAGTTCCCCCACCGCCTCGTCGAGGTTGCGGGGAAGCACCCGGATGCCCAACTGATCCAGCTCGTCTTCCGTCATCGCGTAGAGGTTCCGGTTGAGCGGCGGGCCGGCGTCCAGCCCTCTTGTGATGCCGTCGAGGCCGGCGGCCAGCATCACCGCCATGGCCAGGTAGGGGTTGCAGGAGGGATCCGGCATGCGCAGCTCCACGCGCGTGCCGTCCCCGCGCGACACCGGGACGCGAACCAGCGGCGACCGGTTGCGCTCGGCCCAGGCGATGTAAACCGGTGCCTCGTACCCCGGCACCAGGCGCTTGTAGGAGTTGACCAGGGGGTTGGTCACCGCGCACATGCCCCGCGCGTGGGTCAGCAGCCCAGCGACGTATTGCAGGCAGGTCGCGCTGAGCTGGTGGGTGCCCTCAGGGTCGTAGAAGGCGTTCTTCCCCTCGCGGTACAGCGACTGGTGGGTGTGCATCCCCGACCCCGCGATGCCGGTAATGGGCTTCGGCATGAAGGTCGCGTGAAGCCCGTGGCGCCTGGCGATCGTCCGCACCACCAGGCGGAACGTGGCGATGTTGTCGGCCGCGCGCAGCACGTCGGCGTACTTGAAGTCAATCTCGTGCTGGCCGTTGGCCACCTCGTGGTGCCCGGCCTCGACCTCGAAGCCCATGGCTGAGAGCGCGGTCACCATGTCTGCCCGCGCCTCTTCACCCTTGTCCACGGGCGCCATGTCGAAGTAGCCGGCCCGGTCGTGCGTCGTCAGCTTGGGCTGGCCGTCGGCGTCGGTGGGAAAAAGGAAGAACTCGCACTCCGGCCCGGCCATCATGGTGAACCCACTGCGCGCGGCAGCGGCGACGACGCGACGCAGCACGGAGCGGGGATCGCCCGCGAACGGCTCCCGCTCGGCGGTATAGACGTCGCAAATCAGGCGCGCCGTGGCCCCCTCCCGGTTCTTCCACGGAAAGAGCGCGAAAGTCTCGCGATCCGGTATGAGATACATGTCCGACTCCTCTATGCGCACGAAGCCCTCGATAGAGGAACCGTCAAACAGGATCTCGTTGTCGAGCGCCCTCTCGAGCTGCTCCACCGGGATCTCCACGTTCTTTAGGGTACCCAGGATGTCCGTGAACTGCAGGCGGACAAACCTCACACCCCACGCGTGGGCCTGCTCAAGCACCTGTTCTTTCGTCATCACCGCTCCTCCTAAGTGCCGTGGTCTGAACCTCGAACCCCATCTCGGCCGCCCGTGCCACCAGGTACTCGATGTTCTCGGTCTTGGTGCGGTCCCCCAGGCTGATGCGCTGGGTGCACCCATCGAGCGCGATGATCACAGTCTCTGCCAGGCAGGCAGGCACAAGGCCCGGACCGTAGCCCAGGTTGATATTCCAACTAGGATTCCCGGGAAGGCGCACAACTCCTCCTGGGATGACCTCGGCTCCCGGCATTGCCTTCACCGAATCGTCCACATCATAGGGCCTTCCCAGGTCTATGATGAGGCAGCCGTCCCTCACGTGTTCGGGGAAGATGACCGGGCGCGGCGAGGAGGTGGCGGTGAAGATGGCGTCGGCCTCTCGCAGCAACCCGTAGTCGGTCGTCGCCTCGATGCGCGCGCCGGGGTGGCGGCGCGCCAGCAACTCCCGCGACCGCTCCAGCCGTGACGCATCGGTCCCCAGCATGACCAGGCGCCCCACGTGCTCCACCACCTGGCGGCAGATTCCGAAGCCCACCACGCCGTTCGCCCCGACCACCGCGATCGTGGCGTCTGCCGGATCAATGCCGCGGGAGCGAAGCCGGTCGAGGATCACGGGCACCGCCATCTTCACGGTGCCGGCGGTATAGGCGCCGCCGTTGGTGACCGCGATCCCGGACCTTGCCGCCACCTCGACGCCCTTGTTCCCGACAACGGACCAGTAGGCGCCCAGCCCCAGAACCGTGGCGCCCAGATTCTCGGCAAGGTGGGCGGCCTGCACCGCCCGCCGCACCGCCAGACGGGGATGCGCTCGGATCTGGTCGGGCAGCAGCGGCACCCCAATCAGGTAGACGCGGGCCCGCCGACCGTCGGCGGTGATGACCGGGTGGATATCGTCAACCTTCATGGGCCGCACGAAGCGCGCGACCCGGCGCACCAAGGCGTCGGAGATGATCCCGCGCCGGCGCAGGGGCATCAGCCAGCGGAACCTGCCGGCCTCCCAGTTGTCGTCAACGGTCATCGGGTGGACCAGGAATGCGCACACGGCATCGTCGCCCAACAGCAGCGGCAGCGGAAGGCGTTCGCCCATCCTGGGCTCGGTACCGTCGGCTATCCGCGCCAGGTGTTCCTTGTGGTTCCACAGGCTCACTATCGCAAGCGCCAGACCCAGCGCCAGGTACGGCGCACGGCCGCCCAGCGCCCACAGGCCCGCGGGCAGGCTGGCCGTGGCAAGCACCGTCGCCAGCGAGAGATAGCCCCAGCGCCGCCCCGCGATCCTCGGCACTCCCAGCGTCACCAACGCCACCACCGCGGGGATCGCCAGCGCCGGCCAGGGCACCGCGCCCAGGGCGCCCAGGCCGAGAAGCGCGCCCGCGGTTACGACAACGCCCTTCACCCGCACCGCTGCCGGCGGCGCGAGAAACCAGAAGGGCGAGTAGGCGTGGCCCGCTACAACCGCGGCCGCGGAGGCGGCCAGGGTCCAGTCGCCGCCGCCCAGCAACCGGGCGGGGACAACCGCGAGCCCTCCTTTGAGCAGATCAAGCGCGGCGGCCAGCGCGAGGGTATGGGCTCCGGCCGCGGCGGCCACCGTCCCCAGGCCGAGGTTGTGCGCGGAGTAGCGGCGCAGATCCACACCGCGCAGGAGCCGGCCCACGGCGTATCCGGTGGGAAGGCCTCCCAGAGCGAAGGCGAGGACGGTGGCTACAATGCTCAGCACAGGGGTAACTTGGTCCCGAGCAATCTACTTGGTCCCGAACAGGCGATCGCCCGCATCTCCCAACCCGGGCACGATGTAGCCCTTGTCGTTGAGGTGGCTGTCCACCTCGGCGGTGAAGATCTCAACGTCCGGGTGGGCCTCCTGGACCTTCTTGATCCCTTCTGGCGAGGAGATGATTGCCATAACCTTGATGTTGTGGCATCCGTGGGCCTTGAGGGTGTTGATCGCCTCTACGGTTGATCCGCCGGTGGCCAGCATGGGATCGAGAATCATCGCCTCCCGCTCGGCGATGTCTGCGGGCAGCTTAACGAAGTAGCTGACCGGCTGCAGGGTTTCGTGGTCTCGGTACATGCCTATGTGTCCGACCCGCGCGGTGGGAATGAGCCGGGTGATCGCGGTCTCCATCACCAGCCCTGCCCGCAGGATCGGAATCACCGCCAGCTCCTGCCCGGCGATGGACCAACCTGTGGTCTTGGCCAGCGGCGTCTCGACCTCGATCTCGCGTACCGGGTGCGATCGGGTTGCCTCATAGGCCATCAACGCGGCCAGTTCCTCGGTGATCTCGCGGAACTCCTTGTGGCCGGTGCGCTTGTCTCGCAGGATCGTGAGCTTGTGCCGGATGAGCGGATGGTCGAACACGTGCACGGTAGACATCACCGAGCCTCCTGGATGGTCTGGAAGTTGCTACCGGCTTCGCTGCCGTACAAAGGCATCCCTCCCCATGAAGGCAAGCCGCCGGCGGCCGCCGAATACAACCTGGGACGCAACTGCACCGATCCCCTGGAGGCCGAGAATGATCCTTGAGAGTCAGGACCTGGAACTGTTCGCGATAATGGCGCGCGAGCGCGCGCGGCAGCGGGACGGCATCGAGCTCATACCTTCCGAGAACTACGTCTCGGCCGCCGTGCTGGAGGCGATGGGTTCCATTCTCACCAACAAGTACTCGGAGGGGTATCCCGGCCGCCGGTACTACGGCGGTAACGAGCATATAGACGAGATCGAGCGGCTGGCGCAGCGGCGCGCCAGGGACCTGTTCCACGTGCCGCACGTGAACGTCCAGCCCTACTCGGGCAGCCCTGCCAACTTGGCGGTGTACATGGCAACGTGCGAGCCGGGCGATGTCATAATGGGCCAGAACCTGACCGACGGCGGTCACCTGACCCACGGGTGGAAGGTCAGCGCCACCGGAATCTTCTACCGGAGCGTCCCGTACCACGTGCGCCCCGACGGCATGATCGACTTCGACGAGGTGCGGCGCCTGGCGCACGAAGCCAGGCCCCGCCTGATCTGGTGCGGCGCCACCGCCTATGTGCGGGAGATGCCGTTTGCGCAGTTCGCCGAGATCGCCGACGAGGTGGGGGCGTACCTGGCCGCGGACATCGCCCACATCGCCGGGCTGGTGGCCGGCGGCGCGCACCCCAGCCCGGTCGGGCACGCGCACGTCGTCACCACCACTACCCACAAGACATTGCGCGGTCCTCGCGGCGCAATGATAATGGTCACCGACCGCGGGGTTGCCAAGGACCGGCAACTGCCCGAGAAGGTTGACCGGGCCATCTTCCCAGGACTCCAGGGAGGACCGCACGACCACACCACCGCCGCGATCGCGGTTGCGCTGGCCGAGGCCTCTAGGCCGGAGTTCAGCACGTACGCCGCGCAGATCGTGGCGAACGCGCGGGCGCTGGCCGCATCGCTGATCCGCGCGGGGTTCACGCTTGTGACCGGCGGGACGGACAACCACATGCTGCTGCTGGACCTCACCCCCGGCGGCGTCGGCCGAGGCGTCTTCATGCAGGAGGCGATGGACGCGGTCGGCATCACGGCCAACAAGAACACGATTCCCGGCGAGCCCTCGTCGGCCTTCTACCCATCGGGTGTGCGCCTAGGCACGCCGGCCGCAACGACGCGCGGCATGCGCGAGCCAGAGATGGATCAGATCGCGGGATGGATGGCCCGAGTGCACGAGGAGATCAGTCAGTTCCGGCTGCCGGAGGATCGGGAGGCCAGGAACCGGGCGTTCAAGGAGTTCCGCGCCGCGATCGGCGCAAGTCCGCGCCTCGCGGCCATCAGGGAAGAAGTGCGGGCGTTGTGCCGGCGGTTCCCGGTGCCGGGTATAGCGTAGACCGAATCGCAGCCCGAGCCCTACTTCTTGCGCTCCTTCTCGTACCTTGAGATCTTGTCGATCCGTGGGATATGTCGTCCGCCCTCGAACGAGGTCGTCAACCAGGCCCGGACGATCTCCTTGGCCACTTCCAGTCCCACTATGCGCGCGCCCAGGGCGATCATGTTGGAGTCGTTGTGGGACCTGGCCAGCCGGGCGGTCGTAACGTCGTGGACCACTGCGCAGCGAATGCCCAGGACCTTGTTGGCCGCTATTGCTTCGCCGTTGCCGGTCCCGCCAAATATGATGCCTCGGTCGGAATCACCGCGTGCCACCGCCTCGGCCACCGCGATGCAGTAGTCGGGGTAGTCCACGGGTTCGACCGAGCCGGTGCCGAAGTCGCGCACCTCGTGCCCGAGCTCAAGCAGCAGCCGCGCCACCTCGGCCTTAAGGATCACGCCCGCGTGGTCTCCACCGATCGCTATCCGCACACGGATCACCTCCCACAATCAATGCCTGCGCAACGATCCCTGTGGGGCCGACGGGCGGCGACGACGCGTTCCCATCCCAGGCCGTCGCGCCGCACCTGCACCGCCTCGTAGTCGGACCTCTGCTGCAGGAGTTCGACCACCCGAGGCGCCTGGCCTGCTGCGACCTCCAGCACCAGCCAACCTCCCGGACGCAGCGCGCCCGGCGCCTCGTCCACCAGGCGGGCGTGGACGCTCTCTCCGTACCCTGGCGCCACGACTGCCAGCGCGGGCTCGAACTCCCGGATCTCGCGCGGCAGGGCGGCGGCGACCTCCGGGGCAACGTATGGCGGGTTACACGCCACCACGTCGAAGTGCCATCCCCCACCTATCACCGGGCCCAGCAGGTCGCCGGCAAGGAAGGTGATGCGCTCAGCGACGCGGTGGCGAACGGCGTTGGCGCGGGCCACATCCAGCGCCCCGTGCGAGAGATCGGTGGCCACCACCCGCGCATCGGGACGCAGGACGGCCACGCTCACCGCTATCGCGCCACTGCCCGTGCCGATGTCGGCAACGACGGGACTGGTAGTGCCACACAGCAGTTCCAGCATGGTTTCCACCAGGACCTCGGTCTCTGGGCGCGGGATCAACACCCGTTCGTCCACCAGGAAGTCAAGCCCCATGAACTCGCGGCGGCCGACGATGTAGGCCAGCGGCCGCCCGCGGGCACGCTCGCCGATGTAGCCCAGGTACCGGGCCCAAGCCCCGTCGGGGACCGGCTGGTTCCATGCGATGTGAAACTGAGTGCGGTTCAGGTCGAGTGCGTGGCGCAGCAGAACCTCGGACGTGACTGCGGCCTCTTCGATCCCCAGCGCGGCCAGGCGCTCCCTGCCGACCTGCCAGGCCTCGGCGACCGTCCTCAATCCACGGCCGTCAGGCGCTCTGTCTCCTCAGCCGAGGTCAGCGCGTCGACGAACTCGTCCAGGTCGCCGTCGAGGATCACGTCGAGGCGGTGGAGACTGAGCCCGATGCGATGGTCGGTCATGCGGTTCTGGGGGAAGTTGTAGGTCCGAATCTTCTCGCTGCGCACCCCGGTTCCCACCTGCAGGCGGCGCTCTTGGGCGATGGCCTCGGCCTGCTCCTGCTCGGCCTTCTCCAACAGGTGCGCCCGCAGGATGCGCATCGCCTTCTCCCGGTTCTTGAATTGGGATCGCTCGTCCTGACAGACCACCACGATCCCCGTGGGGATGTGCCGGATGCGCACCGCGGACTCAACCTTGTTGACGTTCTGGCCGCCGGCCCCACCCGCCCGGTAGGTTCCCACGTCAATCTCGTCGGGCTGGATGACGATCTCCACCTCCTCGGCTTCGGGCAGCACCGCCACCGTGACGGTGGACGTGTGGATGCGTCCCGAGGCCTCGGTCACCGGCACGCGCTGCACGCGGTGCACGCCGCTCTCGTACTTCAGCCGGCTGTACGCCCCGCGGCCGGTAATGGCGAAGATCACCTCCTTGAACCCGCCAATGCCGGTCGCATTCGAGGAGAGAATCTCCGGCTTCCACCGGCGCAACTCCGCGTAGCGCGTGTACATCCTGAAGAGATCTCCGGCGAACAGGGCGGCCTCATCGCCGCCCGTCCCCGCGCGGACCTCAATGATGACGTTGCGGTCGTCGCGCGGATCGCGGGGCAGCAGGAGCACCCGCAACTCCTCCTCGAGATCGTCCATCTGCTCGAGCAGTTGGACCGCTTCACTTCTCGCCAGATCGCGGATCTCGGGGTCGGTTTCCTCGCGCACCATCACCTCGGTCTCTTCGGCCTCGCGGCAGGCTTCGCGATATGCACGGAAGCGCGACACGGTCAGATCGAGGCCCGAATACTCGCGGGCGATCTGCTGGTAGCGGGCCCGGTCGGAGTGAACCGTTGGGTCGGCCATGGCCGCGGACAGCGCCTCGAACCGGGCCTCCACCGCCTCCAGGCGGGCCTGCATGCGGGAATCCATGCGTGTCATGCCTTTTCGATTATAACACCGGCACGACCGGTTCACCTGGGCGGCCTGGAACCTGGTGGCATCTGCGGCAGCGCGCCTCGTAGGCCTCGCGCGCGCCTACCAGGATTACCGGATCGTTGTAGTGCGCCGCGCGGCTTTCCACCAGCCGCTGGGTACGGCTCGCCGGTGCCCCGCACGTCATGCAGATCGCCTGCAGCTTGGTGACTTCCTCGGCTACCGCCAGCAGGTGGGGGATCGGTCCGAAAGGCACGCCCCGAAAGTCGGTGTCGAGCCCGGTCAGGAGAACGCGGATCCCTCTGCCGGCGAGCGTCTCGGCCACCTCCCCGATCCCGCTGTCGAGGAACTGCACCTCGTCCACGGCCACGACCTCGGTGCCCGGCTCCACCAGAGGCAGGATCTCAGCGCTGTGGGTCACGGGTATCGCCTCGATGCATACACCGTTGTGCGAGGTGATCGCACCCGCGCCGTAGCGGTCGTCCAGTGCGTGCTTGAAGACCGCCACTCGCTGCCGGGCGATCTGTGCGCGGCGCACGCGACGGATCAACTCCTCTGTCTTGCCGCTAAACATGCTCCCGCAGATAATCTCGATGCCACCGGTCGCGCGATTCATCGCCGCCTCCTGGTTCTTGCGCGCCTGTCCCTCCGGCCTCGCCAGGCGTCGCGGATGGCCGGCCCCGCCAGCAGGAGCACGGCCAGAACGATTGGGCCCAGGCCCAGCGCCCACAGCGCCGCCGTGACTGCCAGCCGCGTCCGGGAGGCCCGCCGTTGGACCTGCTCGCCGGCCTTCCGGCCGGCCTCCACGGCCCGAGAAGCGTCCGCAATGTCGAGCCGGCGCAGGGCTCCGGTTGCGCGCAGGGCCTCGACGTAGGCCGTCGCGCCGCCGGGCCTGGAAACCAGCCGGCCCGGGGTCTGGGCGAGGGTGTAGGCGCAGGCATATTCCACCCCACGCCTGTAGGTTAGGAAGTCCGCGTCCGAGAGGCGCGGGGGCGCCGCCTGCGCGAGCCGCGTACGCCAGCGCCGGTCGGCCTCGGCAATCGAGATGCCGAAGTACCGTTGGAAGAGCGAGGGGAAATCGTACCACCGCGCTCCGCCGACCCGCGCAAACGCAGCCACATGGCGCAGGCCGTGCTCCTCGGCCAGGTAGGCGAGAAACGATACGCTCTGGACGTAGGCGCCCGGCAGGGCCCGGCTGAAGTCGAGCTGGTGCACGATCTCCGCAATCGGAAGCAGCCCGCCCCTATCAAGAAACAGCCTCGCGTGAGCGTGGCTGTCAATCCCGACCAGCCTGTCGGCGACGAGGTCCCCCAGCCCCCAGGAAAGGAGCGGCACGGATCGCCCCACCGCCTGGCGGACGACAATCCGCGCTATCTGATAAGGGGAGACCAGAACGTTGCCCCCCTCGACGACGGTCCCCCATCCGTGGACCGTGCCGTCCCGAAGGATCGCAAACTGCCACCAGTCCCTCCGGAACGCATCGGGCGACGGGAACAGCGGGTAGGTGAGCACACCGTCCGGCGCAAGACCGCTGTCGCTCTCAATCTGCCGTAGGAGGTTGTCCAAGAGGGCCGCCACCGAGCCCGCCTCGGCATCTTCTCTTGTGCCGGGCAGGGTGTAGACCACGGATCGCGCGCCCGCGGTCGCCACCCAGGGCGGAACCGGGGGCGCGCCGCGATCGCCAGGCGGGATGGCGCCGGCTGACAGGATGACGCCGGCAGGCGGGCTCCACGCCAGGACGGATCCCGCGGAGAGGGCCACCAGCGCCAGGGTCAGCGGACGCGTAGGGCCTACTGGACCTTCAGGCCGTACTTGCGGACGAACTTCTGGACCCTGCCCTCGGCGTCAACGAACCTGCGCTGGCCGGTGTAGAAAGGATGGCACTTCGAGCAGATCTCGACGCGGATCGCCTTCTTGGTGGATCCTGCCACGAACGTCTCGCCGCAGGCGCAGGTAACGCGCGCTTCCTGGTAGTCTGGGTGGATACCCTGCTTCATGTCCTTCTCCTCATTTGCCATTCATCCCGGGGTGGGAACACGCGGGATTATACCAGACCGGACCACCGGCGTCGAGGCCGGCTCATGTGCGAGGACGGATCAGCGAAGGTAGCTCAGGGGATTGACGGCGCGACCGTTGACGCGAACCTCGAAGTGCAGGTGCGACCCGGTGCAACGGCCGGTGCAACCGACACGGGCGATCAACTGGCCCTTCTTGACGGGCCGCCCGGGTTGGACAAGAAGGCTCGACGCGTGGCCGTACACGGTCACGACGCCGCCGCCGTGGCGGACGAACACCACCCGGCCGTAGCCGCCCTTCCACCCGGAGTACTCCACGACGCCATCGCGCGCCGCATAGATCGGTGTGCCCCGCGGCGCGGCCAGGTCAATGCCCTCATGGTGGCGGCGGTACCGCAAGCCGAACCGCGAGGTCAAGGTGCCGCGTGTCGGCCAGATGAGGGCCCCGCCTGAGCGCAGCAGCGAGGCGTCTGCCATCACCGACCCCGACGGATACGGCCGGGTCCGCGACCGCAGCCCGACCTGCCGGTGCCGCGGAAGCGCCCCTGCCGAAACAACGATCCGCTGGCCCGGCTTGATCCAGTCGGAGTCGCCCAGATCGTTCATCGCCATCAGGTCCTCGACCCGCGTCCCATAGCGGCCGGCGATCTCCCACAGAGTCTCACCGCTCCGCACCACGTGCACCGCGGACCTTTCGGGACGCGCGACGGTACGGGCCGCGGGCAGGGAGGCAGTAACCGACGCGGCCCCCGACGGGATTTCCAGGGACCTGCCTAGCGGCAGGATCGCGGTCAGGACCAGCCGGTTGGTCGCGGCCAGAGCCTCAACCGTCACGCCGTGCCGCTGCGCGATCGTCCAGAGGGTGTCCCCGGATTGTACCGTGTGAACGCGGGGCGTCGGGTCAGGCCTGGATGCCTTCACGGCCGCCTGTGCCGTCTTCTGTGCTGCCTGCGCCGCGGCCATCTGCCGGGCGGCATGCGCCGATGGCCGCAGGGCCACGATCTGCCGGAGGCCTTCTTCGGCGGAAGCCGGAACCACGACGGCCTGGACAGGGGGGCGATGGGTGTCCGTAACCCCGAACGCGGGAGTAACCGCCACGAAGATCCCGAGGAGCACGATGGCTGTGGCGGGTGTGCGCAACCTTCCCTCCTCGGTTTGACTGGGTAGTTCTATCAGTTCGACACCGGGCTGGGGGTTCCTGCTACGGCCCGTTGTCTTCTGAGCTCTTGACGATGGACCTAAGGAAGCCCGCGTTGTTCGCGGTCTTGCGCAGCCGGTCAAGGATAAGCTCGGTTACCGCCACCGTATCAAGCTGCTCGAGGCTCTTGCGCAGCACCCAGACCTTGCGCAACTCCTCGTCGGTCAGCAGCAGCTCCTCGCGCCGAGTGCCCGACATCTTGATGTCAATTGCCGGGAAGGTGCGCCGCTCCTGGAGCTTCCGGTTGAGGTGCAGCTCCATGTTGCCCGTACCCTTGAACTCCTCGTAGATCACGTCGTCCATCCGGCTGCCGGTGTCTACAAGGGCTGTGGCAATGATGGTCAGGCTGCCGCCCTCCTCGATCTTGCGCGCGGCGCCGAAGAACCGCTTGGGCCTGTGCAGGGCCGCGGGGTCGAGTCCGCCCGAAAGCGTGCGGCCCGACGGCGGGATGACCAGGTTGTTCGCGCGGGAGAACCGGGTCAGGCTGTCGAGCAGGATCACGACGTCCCGGCCTCCTTCCACGATACGTTTGGCGCGCTCCAAGACCAGGTCGGCCACCTGGATGTGCTCCTCGGGCGCCCGGTCGAAGGTGCTGGCCACGACCTCGGCCTCCACGGAGCGCCGCATGTCGGTGACCTCTTCGGGGCGCTCGTCGAGCAGCAGCACCATGAGGTAGATCTCGCTGTGATTCTGTACTATAGACTGCCCGATCTTCTTGAGCAGGGTGGTCTTCCCGGCCTTGGGCGGCGAGACAATCATGCCGCGCTGCCCCTTGCCGATGGGCGCGAACAGGTCCACCACCCGCACGGTTAGGTCGGACTCGGGCAACTCCAGCCGGATCCGCTCAAGCGGGAAGATCGGCGTCAGGTGCTCGAACGAGGGACGCGAGCGCGCCTGCTCCGGGTCGAGGCCGTTGACCGCCTCCACGCGCAGGAGCGCGAAGTACTTCTCGTTGTCCTTCGGCGGCCGGACCTGACCCAGGACCTCGTCGCCTACGCGCAACCCGAACCGCTTGATTTGCGAGGGCGACACGTAGATGTCCTCGCCCCCGGGCAGGTATCCGCTGGTCCGGAGGAAGCCGTAGCCCTCCGGCATGATCTCCAGGATCCCGGCGCGAATCAGCAGGCCCGCATCCTCGGTCTGCTTCTGAAGCACGCGCATGATCAGCTCCTGCTTCCGGTAGCGCCGGTAGTTGGCTATGTTGAGCTCACGGGCCATGTCCTGGAGCTCCGCGAGGGTCTTGGTTTCGAGTTCGGCTATCGGCACGGCTAGATCACCTCTCCTGTTCGGTCCCCACCGCGGCGAGGGCTCAGCCGCGCGCGGTGCGCCGGGCCTCGAGTTCTACTTGAAGCCGGCGGGCATCCGCCAGGAACTTCTCGAGCCCGATGTCGGTCATCGGGTGGTTGAAGAGCTGCTCCATGACCCTAAACGGCATCGTGGCCACGTGGCAGCCGACCAGCGCGGACTGGATCACGTGGACCGGGTGGCGGAGACTGGCGGATAGCACCTTTGTCTCGAACCCGTAGTTCCGGTAGGCGTCGCAGATGTCGCGTGCGAGCTCCATGCCATCGGTGCCCGCGTCGTCCAGGCGTCCGACGAACGGGCTTACATAGGTTCCGCCCGCCTTCGCGGCTATCAGCGCCTGGGCCAGCGAGAACACCAGCGTGACGTTGCACCGAATGCCCTTCGCGCGCAGCACCCGCAGCGCCCGGATGCCCTCGGGCGTGATCGGGACCTTCACGACCACGTTGGGGGCCCAGGTGGCGAACTCCTCACCCTCCCGAATCATCCCCTCGGCATCGGCCACCGTCGCCTCGACGCTCACAGGGCCCGGGCAGATCGAGCAGATCTCCTGGATCAGACTCTTGTGCTCGCGGCCTTCCTTGGCGACATGGGTGGGATTCGTGGTAATGCCGTCGAGGATGCCCCACGACTGCGCGGCGCGGATCTCCTCGATGCTGGCGGTGTCGACGAAGAATTCCATTGCCGCTACCTTCCGGTGGCTTCGATGTACATGACCTCGGCGGCCTCGGTGGGACGCAGCATCTTGAGCGTGTCCCCGGGCCGCAGCTGCATCAGCAGTACCGGCTGATCGTTCCGGTAGATGGCGCTGACAACCGCCACCCGGTGCGATCGAACCTGGCGGTTCGCGTCCTCGACGACCACAACCGGGGGCGGCCCGCCACGGACCTCGCGCAGCGTCGCGGTCACATAGTCGTAGCGGCCCAGCGCCTCCATCAGGACGTTGAGGGCAAAGATCGCCTCGCCGCGGTTGGCGGTCCGCGCCGGCCGGAAGGTGTTGTCGGCCAGGGGAAGGACGATCTTGCGGTCAATGGCCACCACCACGCTCCCACGCAAATCTGATGGGATATCGCGCGCGTCGGCCACCACCAGCGTATCGTTGGCCCGGCGCAGCGCCTCCACTTCAAGGCCCATGGCGCGCACGATGAACGCCGCCAGTTCGGCCCTCGTCACCGGCAGCCTGGGCCTGAACGTGTTGTCGGGATACGCCGAGATCAGCCCGCGCTGAAACGCGATCAAGATCGTTGTGGGATTCTCCTTGGTCGTGTGCACTGCGACCAGCTCGTAGCGGCCCGGCCGGACCGGCTGGGAGTTCTGGTCGAGCTGCTTCCACCGCGACGCGAACTTCATTGACTGGTTGGCGGCCAGAGACACGGGCCGCTCCATGGGGACGAACGGCCGGTTCAGCGACCAGCGCGCCACCTCGTTCCCTTCCGCGTCGCGGATCACGAAGTCGTGGAACTGCGAGGTCGTGTACTCAAACGCGACATCCTGCAGCAAGAACACCTTGAGTCCCGGCTTGATCTGGACGGCGCCCTCATCGTAGAGCTCCAGAACCGAGCCGTCCGCGCGCGCCTCCAGCACCCGGAACCTTGCGACCTTGCCGCGTGTTACTCCAGCCGCGGCACGGGTCTCGGTGTACAGCTCGCCCTCGACCCCTGCCTTCAGCCCGTCACGGTCACTCATCTTGATGCGCGTCCGTCCGCGGTCCGGGGACAGGAACTCGGTCTCACGGCCCGGACCATCGTTGGCGATCGTGAAGGTGATCTCGATCTCCTCGTCGGGACCGTACGTGGTCTTGTTTGCCGTCAGGGCGTACCGGACGGTACCCTTCCTTACCTCGGTTCTCGTGGCCGAGACCGTGCCCATTATCGAGGCCGCGGCGACGGCCATCCGGTCTGCCGCCGGAATCTGGTCCACGTCGCGGAAGTCGGGCGGACGCACCCCACCCGTGGGTATGCCGAGCGCGCGGGCCAGGAACAGCGCCATGTCCAGCCGGGTGACAGGTTCCTCAGGGGCCAGCCGGCCGTCAGGCAGGCGAATCGCCAGTCCCTTCGCCACCATCCGCTCCGCGGCCCGCCGCGATGGGTGCGTGCTCATGTCCGTGAAGATCTGGGCGGTGGCCGGAGCCGCGGCCAGGGCAATCAGGACCAACACCGCGGCCAAGCGTGTGCGAATCGTCATCACAGGTGCGCCTCCCTCGGGATTACCGATGGCGTGCAGGTCTATCAGAACTGTTCACCGCGTGATTTGTGGTTCGAACATCGTCTGGGACACAACCCCGGAAGTTTCGTTTGGGCCGGAGATTGATAGCGGCAAGCGGCGACCGCGCACCTGCCGCCGGTAGATCTTGAGATATTCGTATCACACAGGCCGATGCCATTGCAATAGCAACCTCGGCCGAATCGAACCGGTGCCGATCAGGTGGGCCTCCGATCACATGCTTTCGGGGGTTGAAACCCCCAGCAGCCCCAGCGTGCGCCGCAGCACTATCCGGGCAGCCTCGACCAGGGCCAGCCGCGCGGCGGTCAGGTCCGGATCGTCGGTCAGAACGCGGCAGTGGGCGTAGAAGAGATGGAACGCCTCGGCAACCTCGCGGGCATACGCGCAGAGACGATGGGGCTCACGCCGCAGACCTGCCAGTCGGACAACCTCGGGAAGTTCGCCCAGGGCGTGGATCAGAGCGGCCTCGCGTTCGTCGGCCAGGCGCTCCAGCGGGCGGTCCAGCGATGAGCAGGCGTCTCCGCCACCTGCCTTCCCGGTTGCCTCGCGCAGGATGCCGGCGATACGCGCATGGGCGTACTGCACGTAGTACACGGGGTTGTCCTGCGAGGGCTGAAGCGCCAACGCGACGTCGAAGTCCATGGGAACCGAGGGCGAGGCCATCGCGAAGAAGTACCTTGCGGCGTCCACCCCGACGGCGTCCATCAGCTCCCGCAGGGCCACGAACTCGCCGCTGCTCTTGGACATGCGCAGGGACTCACCCGCGTTCTTCAATCGCACGTGCTGGTAGATGAGGATTTCCAGGGCCTCGGGCGGGACGCCCATCGCGGCCAGCCCGCCCTTGACGCGGGCCACATCGCCGATGTGATCAATGGCCCAGACGTTTATCATCATGTCGAAGCCGCGCGCCAGCTTGTCGAGATGGTAGGCTATGTCGCTGCCGAAGTAGGTCCACTCGCCGGTGGACTTGACGATCACCCGGTCCTTGTCGTCACCAAAGCAGGACGAGCGAAACCAGGTCTTGCCATCGGCCTCGTAGATGTAGTCGCGGGCCCGAAGCTCGGCGAGCACCCGGTCCACCGCCCCTGAACGAATCAGCCCGCGCTCGCTGAACCAGGTGTCGAACCTCACACCAAACCGCTCGAGCACCTCTCTGATGTCCGCGACGGCCGCGGTCACGCTCACGTCTCGGAAGTGGTCCAGGCGCTCGTCCTGGGAGGCCCGCAGCCATCTGTCGCCGTCGTCCGCAACGATCCTGCCTGCCAGGTCCTTGACATACTCGCCCGGGTAGCCCCCCTCGGGAAACGGCGTGGGCTGCCCGAGCATGTTCAGGTAGTGGGCCTCAACCGAACGCGCCAGGTTGTGCACCTTCTGGCCGGCATCGTTCATGTAGTACTCGCGCGAGATAGAGAATCCAAGAGCCCCCAGCAGGTTGGCCAGCACGTCGCCTATAACCGCGTTGCGGCCGGCACCGACGTGAAGCGGGCCTGTGGGGTTGGCGCTGACGAACTCGACGTTCACGCGCCGACCGGCGCCGATCGTCTGCAGGCCGTAGCCGTCCCCGAGCCGGCAGATAGTCGCAACCAAGTCGCGCTTCCAGGGCCAGGCAACCGTCAGGTTGATAAACCCGGGGCCGGCGACCTCGAGACGCTCGATGCGATCAGGGGGAGGCGCGTAGGCCTCGATCAGGCGCTGCGCGATCTCGCGGGGCTTCCCGCCGACGTGCTTGGCCAGCAGCAGTGCCGCGTTGGTCGCATAGTCGCCGTGCCGGCGATCCCTGGGAACCTCCACATCGAACGGCGGCACATCACCCGAGGGAATCGCGCCGGATTCCATGGCGCGGGTGATGGCGTCCCGGATCTCTCGCCTCAGGGCCTCGCGAAACATCGCCTTACTATACCACCTACGCCGTGCGGGATACCGGCGCGCGGGGTGCAGGCGCGAGGGGCGCGGGCGTGAACTTCCCCAGAACGCGCGGCCCGGCTGCCCCGGTTGCGGCCGGCACGTTCGTGGCCAGCCCGGCCACCGCGTCGGAGGCCAGCAGCGCAAACGCCATCGCCTCCTTCAGCTTGCCGTCCACCCCGAACTCCTCGCAACGGTAGACCGGAAGACCCAACCCCGAGGCAATGCGCCCGCGCAGGAAGTCGTTGTAGGATCCGCCGCCTCCCAGCACCACCTCGTCCAGCCCGGCCCGAGGAATCAGGAACTCGCGGTAGGCCCGCACGATCGAATCTGCGGTCAGCGCCGAGACGGTGGCCACGGCGTCCTCTGGGCCGAGCCCGCGGCGGAGCGCCTGTTCAAGGAGTGCCGCGGCGAACGGTCGGCCGTAGACCTCTCGGCCGGTGGTCTTGGGCGGGGAGAGCCGCAGAAACGGATCGCCCATCAGCTCGTCCAGCCAGTCTTCGTGCACCCGTCCCCTGGAGGCCATCGCGCCCCCGTGGTCGTATGCCTGGGCCCCGCCGGTGGTGAGTTGCACCACGCCGTCAATCAGCATGTTACCGGGACCGGTGTCGAACGCCAGGGCGTCGCCGGGACCGCATCCGGCCGGTAGATAGGTGACGTTACCGATTCCCCCGATGTTCTGCACAGCGCGCGTGCGCGCGGGGTGCCGGAACACGACCAGGTCGAAGTACGGCACCAGCGGCGCGCCGTGCCCGCCGGCGGCAATGTCGGCCACGCGGAAGTCGGCCACCACCGGCAGGCCGGTGCGCTCCGCTATCACCGCCGATTCCCCTAACTGCAGCGTCGCGCCGTCCGGGCTGGGAATGTGCCAGACCGTCTGGCCGTGCGAGCCGACCAGATCCACCTCTGCCGGATGCAGCCCGGCCTGGGCGATCACCGCCAGCGCCGCGTCCGCGAAGAGGTCGCCCAGTCGGAAGTTGAACCGGCACAGGCGATCCACCGAGGCGGTCGCCGGATTGAACATGGAGAACAGCTCGTCACGATCCGCATCGGAGAAAGGCACCGTCAGGCCGGCGACCAGCCGCACCCGTGCCTCCAGCCCGGCGCCGGCGATCTCAACGAGAGCGGCGTCAATCCCATCGGCCGAGGTGCCCGAGATCAAGCCCACCACCCGCTTCGGGTCTTTGCGCGCAAGAATAGCCGCGGTTCTCACCGTCCGCACCCCTCATCTCTGGCCTCGATTGCCGCCCGGACAAACCCGCCCGCCCGTTCCAGCAGCCGCTCGGCCTCCTGGCGCCCCACCCTTGCCAGCGCCATAACGATGGCGACCTTGGTGCTGCCGCCGGCCTCGTCCAGCAGTCGGCCGCCGGCGTCGGCATCCAGGCCGGTCGCCTGCGCCACCATGCGCCGCGCGCGCGATTCCAGCTTCTGGTTGCTGGGCGGCATGTCCACCATCAGGTTCGAATACACCTTGCCCAGCCGAACCATGGCCGTGGTGCTGAGCATGTTCAGCACCATCTTCTGGGAGGTCCCGGCCTTCATGCGCGTCGAACCGGTGAGGACCTCCGGGCCGGTAACCGGCGTGATGGGAATATCCACCGCCCGCTCCAGCAGCGAGCCGGGGGCATTGCACAGACCGATGATGGTGCAGCCGCGCCTCCGCGCCTCTGCGACGGCTCCCAGCACGAACGGCGTCACGCCGCTGGCGGCGATTGCCACGACCGCGTCGTTGCCTCCTGCGCCGATTGCCGATACCTCCGCGGCGCCCGCGGCAGCGTCATCCTCGGACGGCGCAGCCGATCCGATTGTGGCCTGCGAACCTCCGGCGACGAGGACCGGAATCAGCCCCGGCTCAACCCCGAAGGTGGGCGGCCACTCCAGCGCGTCGAGCAGGCCGATCCGCCCACTGGTGCCGGCGCCTACGTAGATGACGCGGCCCCCGGAGCGCACGGCCCGCACGATGGCTTCCACCGCCTGCGCAATCTGGGGGATCTCGGCGGCCACGGCATCGGGGACGCTGTCATCCTCCTGGTTGATCACACGCAGGATCTCCTCGGTGGAGAGGCGGTCCATCTCCATGGTCCTGGGATTGCGCTGCTCTGTCTCCAGTTCCCAGTAGTTCACCCTGGGCCGTTGATCAGGCGGTGTCATCGCGATCACCTCGCTCGCGCCACGCGGTCTCAATGCCTGCCGCTCGGGCCGCCAGCAGCGCGGCGCCGATCTCAGGCGGGAAGCGGGCAGGGGTCAGCACGGCCGGGCACGCTCGGGCGTCAAGCGCCCGCATCATCAGCCCGGCCATAGGCCCACCCTCGCCCAGTACCCCTCCGGACGCCACCAGCGTGAACCTGTTCTGCTCCCAGCCCAAAACACGCGCAACGGCGTCCACCATCGCGGCAAGCCCATCACCGGCGCGCTCCAGGATGCGCGCGGCAACCGGATCTCCCGCTGCCGCGGCTTCCACCGCCAGCGGGGCGACCGACGCGACCGCGTCTATGCTCGCTCCGCGCACGGCGGCCTTGAGCGCCGCAAGCGAAGCGATGCCGAATCGTGCCCGGACCGCTTCAACCATGAGGGTGGTATCCCCGCGGCCGTCGTACGCGCGCATCGCGGCCCGCAGTACAGCGCGGCCGATGGAGTATCCGCTGCCTTCATCGTCGAGGAGCGGTCCCCATCCTCCGGCACGCGCCCGCCGGCCGCCCTCGTCCACCCCGAACGCTATGGAACCGGTGCCGGCTATGATCACCACGCCGGGCGACAGCGCTGTGCCGCCGGCCAGCGCGGCCGCGGCGTCGTGATCCACATGCACGAACCGGGCGATGTTGGCCCTGGTGAGCGCGCCGATCAGCCGCTCGCGGATTGCCGGGTCGTCTGCACCGGCCAGCCCGGCTCCGAGCGCGGCTACCGTCTCCGCCATGCCGGAAGTGGCCAGTGCCTCGCGCGCCGCGGCCACTACAACGGCCGCCGCTTCCTCGGGCTCCCGATGGTAGGCGCTCGAGGAGCGTACCGACGCCGTCGAGATCACCGACCCGGTCGAGGACACCACTGCCGCGCGGGTCTTCGACGCGCCCCCATCCACCCCGATCAGCACCACCTCAGCCATCTGGGTCAACCATCGAGGGCCTCGATCACCGCGTCGTGGAACGCCGGGCGGAAAGCCTGGATCTCCTCCCGCTGTGCAGTAGGATGCACGCGGTTGGTCAGCAGCACCACCACCAGGTCGCGCGCGGGGTCCACCAGTATGGAGGTCCCTGTGAAACCGGTGTGGCAGTACGCCTGCATCGAGGCGCGCGTGCCGGCAGAGGGCCCGCCCTGCAGGCTCCACCCGAGCCCTCCTCGACCCGGGCCCGGCTGCCCTGTCTGGTCCCGCGTGGCTTCCGCAACGGTCGCCGGACGCAGGACGCGCGCGCCGTCCATCGCCCCGCCGCGCAGCATGGCCGCGCCGAACCGTGCAACGTCCCCGGCGGTGGCGAACAGCCCGGCGTGACCCGCCACCCCGCGTCCCAGGTGCCAGGCGTTGCCGTCGTGCACCTCGCCCCGAAGCAGGTGGGTTCGCCAGGCGAACCCCCTGCCCAGCCCCTGCTCGCGAGCCTTCATCCGCTCATAACCGTTCCCGACCTCGGTGGCGGCGCAGCGCGTCCGCCATGCCCGCGGCGGCGAGAACCGCGTCGCCCCAAGACCCAGCGGACCGAAGATACGCGCGCGCGCGTAGGCGTCGAGGGACATCCCGGTGAGGCGCTCCACCAGGTACCCCAGCAGGATGAACCCCAGATCGCTGTACTCCACCCGCGACCCGGGCGGCGCCAGAACGGGTGTGGCGCAGATGCGCGCCGCCGCTCCTTCGATGGATCGGCAGGCGCCCGCGCGCTCCCGCCCTCCCCCCGAAGGACGCGCGACTTTGAGGTAGAGCATCTCCCAGGCCGGGAGCCCCGCGGTGTGCGCCAGCAGGTGGCGGACCGTCGCCTCTGCCTTTCCTCCCCAGGCGAAGCGAGGGATGTGTATCGCGACCGGGGCATCGAGATCAACCGCGCCTCTTTCCCAAAGCTGGAGCACGGCGGTCGCAGTGGCCATCGGCTTGGTCAGACTGGCCAAATCGAACACCGTCTCGATCATCATCGGGCGGCGCCGGGGAACCACCTGCGCATCCCCGAACGCCTGGTGCAGCAGCCAGTCCTTCCCCCTGGCCACCGCGACGACCGCGCCGGGGAAGATACCGTCCCGCAGCCCCTCTGCCACGCGCGCCTCTACCACCTCACGTACGCGCACCGCCCGGCGCATCGGCCTGGCGGTCATCGCAGCCTCGGATCGAGCAGGTCACGCAGGCCGTCGCCCAACAGGTTGAATCCGAGCACGACGATCATGATCGCCAGGCCGGGAAAGACGGCGTTCCAGGGAGCCAGCTCGAGCAACTGCCGCCCGTCGCTGAGCATGTTGCCCCACGAGGGCGTAGGCGGCCGCGTGCCGAGCCCCAGGAAACTGAGCGCCGACTCCGAGAGGATAGCCAGCGACAGACTCAGCGAGATCTGCACGATCATCGGGGCCATCACGTTGGGAATGACGTGCCTCCACATGATCCGCGCGTTGGCCATCCCCAGCGCCCTGGCGGCGTCAATGAACTCGAGCGAGCGCACGCCCAACGCCGCGGCCCTGGCCACGCGCGCGAACTGGGGCGTGTAGACGATCCCGATGGCGATCACCAGGTTGAACAGGCTGGTGCCCAGCACGGCCATGATCGCGATAGCGAGGAGGATGGCCGGGAACGCAAAGACGACGTCCATGATCCGCATCGAGACCGAGTCCCACCACCCACCGTAGTATCCCGCGGACAGACCGACCGAGGTCCCCATCGCCACGGCCGCCAGCACGGACAGAAAGGCGACCACCAGGGAGACGCGCGAACCCATCAGCACGCGGCTGAACACGTCGCGGCCGAACTCGTCGGTGCCGAAAAGGTACCGGCCGCCGGGCGGAGAGAGCGCGTCCTCTGGGGACATGACCCGGACGTCGTGGGGAACTACCGCGGGTGCCGTCACCGCTATCCCAATGCTGGCAAAGATAATGACGAAGCCGATCGGCGCGACGCGGTTGCGCAGGAACCGGCGCGCCCACCACCGCCAGCCGGTGCCCAGGCGCGGCCCCGCGGCCGCCGGCGCCTTACCCGTATCGGATGCGCGGATCAATCCAGGCATAGAGCAGATCCACCACCAGGTTGGTAACGACGAAGAGCAGGGCAATGGTCAGCACGACCCCCTGCACCACCGGATAGTCGCGCTGGAAGATCGCCTGCAACACAAGGCGGCCCATCCCGGGGAGGGCGAAGATCTCCTCGATCACCACGGTGCCACCCAGCAGGTAGCCCATCTGAAACCCCACAACGGTAATGACCGGGATCATCGCGTTCGGCAGGGCGTGGCGGAGCATCACGGCCGATGCCCGCAGCCCCTTGCCCCGAGCGGTCCGGACATAGTCCTGCCCCAGCACCTCGAGCAGCGACGAGCGGATGTAGCGCATCAGTATCGCCGCGATCGCCACCCCCAAGGCGATGGCCGGCAGGTAAAGACTCTCCAGCGTGCCGAGGGGATTCTGCGACAAGGGGACATACTGGCCGAGCGAGACGTGCAGGTATCGGGAGAAGACGAGAATCAGCATCGCGCCGAGCCAGAAGTTGGGCATCGAGAGGCCGAGCAGCCCGCCGATGCGCGTCAGCACGTCAAACGCCGAGTTGCGCGTAACCGCCGAGAGGATGCCGAGCGGCACCGCAATGGTCAGCGCAATGGCCAGTGAGAACATCGCGAGCTGAAACGAGAGCGGCAGCCGCGCCATGATGTCGGGAAGCACCGGGCGCGAGGTCCGCAGCGAAACGCCGAAATCCCCGCGGAGAATCCGTCCCAGGTAGTCAACGAACTGCGCCCAGATCGGCTTGTCCACCCCAAAGAACCGGCGCAGCTCGGCCATCTGTTCGGGCGTCATCTCTACCTGGGTTCCCAGGAAGAGCTGGACGGCGTCTCCCGGTATCAGACGTATCAGCAGGAAGACGACGGCGAGTATGCCGAGTAGTACGGGAATGAGCGCCAGCAGGCGCGTGGCCAGATACCTTTGCATGGATGGATACTGGTTGGGTCCCGGGGGGCGGTTCGCCGCCCCCCGGGATTACACTCTCACTTGATCCCGTTACTCGCGATCCTGTTGCCTACGATCGCGCTGCCTGAGTACGGCAGTGCCTATCGCTCGATCGTCGCCCTCTCCAAAAGGTAGAGGGCGCCGTTGCCTATGATCCTGAAGCCCTTCACATACCCCTGAAGCACCTGTGTCTCCATGGGCACGTAGAGGAACAGGGCCGGGGCGGCCTCTATCAAGGCGCGCTGCAGCTCGTCGTAGATCGGCCTGCGCGCATCTGCCTCGAGGTTCACGCGGCCCCGCTCCAGCAGCCGGTCTATTGCCGCGTCCTTGAACAGGAAGTTGTTGACCCCTCCGGTGCTGTGGAACGTGCGGTACAGGAACCGGTCGGGATCCGGATCGCCCCCGCGCAGCTCGATCATCGTGTCGAAGTCGCGGGCAACCCACCGGTTGATGTAGGTTCCCCACTCGAGCGTCTCCAGCGTCGCGGTCACGCCGATCGCCCGGAGCTGCTCCTGGATCACCTGCGCCACCGCGATGCCTCCCTCGTAGGTCGGAGAGGTTACGATCCGCGTGGCGAAACCGGCCGGGTGTCCGGCCTCGGCTAGTAGCTGGCGGGCGCGCGCGATGTTCTGGGTATAGGACGGGAAGCGCGATGTCGGCAATGCCCACGGCGTGGGTGCCGATACCGGCCCTGAGACCGTCGCGAAGCCGAACTCCGCGGTGTTCACGATCGCCTGCCTGTCAATCGCGAACGAGAAGGCGTACCGCACCCTAGGGTCGGTGTAGGGCGGCCGGCTGGTGTTGAACGCGAAGATCCTAAGGTTGATGCCGGCCTTCTGCATAACGTTCAGCGCCGCCTCGCGCCGCGCCGCGGCAATCACCGGGCCCTGGTTTATCGTGGCCATGTCCAGCGCGCGCGTCCGAACGCCGGCAAGCAGCGATGCCTGATCAGGTATGACCCGGATGATCAGCGTGTCGAAGTTCGGGAGGCCGCTGCGGAAGTAGTTGGGGTTCTTCACGAGGCGCATGAAGTTGTCGGGCACCCATTCCGCCAGCATGTACGGTCCGGTGCCGGCGACGTTCCGCTGCAGGTTGCCGTGCCGCAAGACGGCCGCCTTCTCGACGATCGAGAGGTTGGCCGAGCACAGGCCGGACAGCAGCGATGCCAGCGGGAAGACCATCTTGACCCGCACCGTGTAGCGATCCGGGGTGTCAACCTCCTTGATGACGTCAATGAACGACCGGCCGGGTGCCCGCGTCGCCGGATCCAGCACGCGATCGAGGGTGAACTTCACGTCCTCGGACGTCATCTCGGCGCCGCTGTGGAACTTCACCCCGCGGCGCAGCCGGAAGATCGCGGTGCGGGGATCGGGGAACTCCCATGACTCGGCGAGATCCGGCTCGATCTCAAGCTTGTCGTTGTAGCGAACCAGCTTGTTGTACAGGAAGTCAATGCGCCGGAACGAAGAAAACGCGGTCACCAGGTTGGGATCCAGCCCCACGACCTCCTGGTCCACGCCTATTGTGAACGTTACACCGGCCGGGCCTGCGCGCACCGGCATCACGGGCAGCGCCAGCGCCACGACCACGAGCAATAACCACCAGCGTCCTTTCACTGTAGTCCCCTCCTTGGATGTACCGTCTGTGATCTATCCTACCTCCCTATCCCTCCGTGAGCACTGCCTTTCGGTTCTTCGCGGCGATAGGTCCCCGCGTCTTGCGATAGAGGAGCTCGGTCACACCGCGCACTACGTAGTCTGGAATCGCCCCCACGCGAGTGTACCCCAAATCCTCGTAGAACGCCTGCGCCGCCACATTGAAGTCGGCAACCAGCAGGAAGACGTTGGGGCCCGCCTTGAAGATCCGCTCCTCCGCGTAGCGCATCAGGGCCCGGCCCACGCCACGCCCGCGCGCCTCCGGGGCCACACCCACCCACCGGACGTACCCGCTGTGGTGAAACGTGCCGGTGCGGTGAAACCAGATGAAACCCACGACCCGCCCTGCCTCGCACGCCACGGCCAGGACCCCGGCGTCGGGCGCGGCCGCACCTCCGCGGCCCTTGGATGCTCGGCCCTTGGACGCCAGCGCCCGCCTGATCGCGCCCCGGGCGCGCGGGAGCGTCTGGCCGTAGCGCTGCCACAGCCGCTCTCCCGCGACTATCCGCGCGCACGCCAGAACGTCGTCCGCCCGCATGCGGCGGGCCTGGATGGCCCCCATCAGAACTTCTTCTCCGCGACCGCGTCCCGTGTCGCCCGCAGCGCCGCCAGCGTCTGCTCGTAGCGATGAAGCGCCACAGACATCGTGATGGCGTCCACCACGGCGAGCTGCGCCATGCGGCTGGCGATCGCCGCGCCGCGGATACCTCCCTCGGACGAAACCGTGTTCAGGCGTATTGACGCAACTTTGTCGATCGGTGACGGTCCGTACCTGGTGATGGCCATCGTCGTCGCCCCGGCCGCCTGTGCCACTCCCAGCGCGTACACCGTGTCCCGGGTCGAGCCGGAGTCCGAGATGCCGACCGCGACGTCGCCGCGACGGAGCAGCGCGGCTGATACCGCCTGCATGTGCGGGTCCACAAAAGCCTGGGCGTCAATGCCGATGCGCAGAAACTTCTGCTGCGCATCCATAGCGACGATTCCCGACGCGCCCACGCCGTAGAAGTCCACCCGCCGTGCTGCGGTGATCGCCTCGACCGCGCTCTCAAGCGCCCTGTCGTCCAGCACATCCAGGGTTTCCTCAAGGGCCCGGATTGAGATCCCGAACACCTTGCGCTTGACGGCGGGACTGTCATCGTCCGGCTCGATCTCCTCGTAGATCTGCCGCGGCGGGAGCACCAGGTCTCCAGCCAGCCGGATGCGCAGATCCTGATATCCGCGGCATCCTATGCGCCGGCACAGGCGCACGACCGTGGCCTCGCTCACGCGGGCCCGACCGGCTACGAGGGTGATCGAGGAATCCAAGACCTGACGGGGGTGCCGCAGGATGTAGGTGGCCAACCGGCGTTCCGCATCGGCGAGGCGGGGCCGGAGTTCGCGGAGCCGGGTTAGGCTTCCGATGCCGGTGTGGCGCTCGGGAGGCATCGTTGTGTTCTTCTGTGGGGCGCGAAGATATCCTTCTGGTGTGCGAGGGTGGGGCGAAGTTTTTCTTCATCGCTCCGGCGCGTCTAGGGCGACAGGCGCCCCGCGGCATGTGCCGAATCTACAGGATGCCGTGCGATGTATCCACGCGGGCGTCGCGCTGGTCAGTGCGGCGGCCCTGCTGCTGCAGATTGTCCTCACCCGGATCTTCTCAGTGGTGCAGTGGCACCACTTCGCCTTCATGGCGGTTGGGCTGGGGCTGCTGGGATTCGGGGCCAGCGGCACCGCGCTGGCCGTGTTCCCGGGATTGCGCCGGGCGCCGCTGCGTACCGCGGCGTGGGGCGCACTGCTGGTCGCGCCCTCGGTCGGCCTGGCCCTTCTGACGATCGCAGCCGTTCCCTTCGATGCCTATCTTATGGCGCTGGAGCCGGTGCAGGTTCTCTACCTGGCCGTCCAGGCAGCCGCGCTTGTGCTTCCCTTCCTATTCGCTGGCCTGGTGGTGGGTGCGGTCCTGGCGGGCTTCCCCGATGCCGCCGGCAGCATCTACGCCGCTTCGTTCCTGGGGGCCGCGGGAGGCGCACTGGCAGCCGTACCCCTCCTGAGCGCCATCGGCGGGCCACAGGGCATGATCGCCTCCGCCGCCCTGGCGACATCAGGAGCGGCGCTGCTCTGGCAGGCCGGTCCGACGCCTAAGCACAGTCCAGCCCCCAAGGACGGTTCAGCGCCTGATCGCAGGCCTGCGGTCACCGCGGCGGCCCTGGCCGTTCTGACGGCGCTTGCCGCGCTGGTTCCTCTGGATCTCCCCATGTCATCCTACAAGGCCCTCAGCCAGTTGCGACGTTTTCCCGACGCGAGGGTGGAGTTCTCAAAATGGAACGCGATATCCAGGGTGGACGTGGTGCAGAGTACGGCGGTACGCTCGGCTCCTGGGTTGAGCGTGACGTTTGCCGGCGTGCCGCCGGCGCTACCTGGGCTGACCGTTGACGGGGACGGTCCCCGCGGCCTGCCCGCCGGTGTGGACGCCGCGTTCACCGAGTTCCTGCCGTCGGCAGTGGCATATCGCCTGCGCCGGGGGCGGACGCTGGTCGTGGGCATGGGTCTGGAGGTGCTCGGCGCGCTGCGGCACGGGATGGCGCCGGTGATCGTAGTGGAAGCCAACCCGCTGGTCGTCGAGGCCGCGCAGCGCTTCGGCGGGGGTCTGCCCTACGGGCAGCCCGCGCACGTAGCCACCGCACTGATAGGCGCGCGCGTCGTAGTTGAGAACCCGCGAACGTACCTGCGCCGGACCCGCGAGCGTTTCGATCTCATCCAGGTCCCGCCCCAGGAGTCATTCCATGTTGTGGCCTCTGGCGCGTTCTCACTCGCCGAGAACCACCTCTACACGGTCGAGGCCCTGCACGACTACCTCGACCGGCTGGCGCCGGGCGGCGTGCTGGCGATCACCCGCTGGATCCAGACTCCGCCGAGCGAGGAGATCCGCGTCTGGGCCGCGGCGGTGGCTGCCCTCAGCGATGCCGACATAACCTCCTGCCTGGCCGCGCTGCGCTCTCTCAACACGATGACGATCCTGGTCAAGCCGGAGGGGTTCACGCCGGCGGACGTGGCCGCGATCCGGGAGTTCGCCTCCTCGCGGCGGTTCGACATCACGTACGCGCCGGGTGTGGACGCCGCGGAGGGCAACCGGTACAACGTCCTCCCCAGGGACGTCCACCGGGAAGCCTTCACCGCGGTCCTCGATCCGGCCCGGCGCGAGGAGTTCTTGCGCGCCTATCCCTTCGATGTCCGCCCGGTCAGCGACGACCGGCCGTTCTTCTTCCACTTCTTTCGTTGGCGGCAAGTGCCGCAGATACTGGCAGGCCTGGGGCGGACGTGGCAGCCGTTCGGCGGCGGTGGCTACCTGGTGCTGCTGGCCATGCTGGCGATCGTCACCCTGCTGAGTGCCGGCCTGATCTTGCTGCCGCTTCGGTATCTGACAAGAAACCAGCCGTCGGCCACGCCCACGGCACCTCGGCCCGCCCCACAACGCGGCCCGGTCTTCCTATATTTCCTGGCCATCGGCGCCGGATACCTGTTCATCGAGATCCCGCTGCTCCAGCAGGCGATCCTCGTGCTGGGCCACCCCACATACGCGCTGGCTGCGGTCCTGGCCGGCCTGCTGGTCGCCTCGGGAGCCGGAAGCTTGGCATCGCCGCTCGTCGGGCGGCGGCTGCCCGCGGTCCTCGCCGCCGCCGCCGTGGTCGCCGCTGCCGCCGCGCTGTTCCTCCCCGGGGTCTTCCAGACCAGCCTCGGGTTCGCGCTGCCTGTTCGTCTTGCAGTGATCGCCGCGGCCGTGCTGCCGCTGGGTCTGCTGATGGGCGTGCCCTTTCCAGCCGCGGTTCGGGCCCTGGGCCGCACGGATCCCGCGGCCATCCCATGGGCCTGGGGCGTCAACGGCTGCGCCTCAGTGATCGCTTCGGTCTTGGCGGCGATGGCGGCGCTGGAGTGGGGGTTCGGGATGGTGATGCTGCTGGGAGCGCTGGCCTACGCGGGCGCGGCGGCCGTGATCGCGCCGTCGTCCGCATTTACCTCCTCACCAGCGGCACGAACATCACCGCCCCCAGACTGTGGAACTTCAACTGGCCGCCCTCCTTGGTGATCCGCCACAGCGTCTGCACCAGCCCCGGCGGACCTACCGGCACCACCATCCGCCCGCCTTCCTTCAGTTGGCGGACCAGCGGCGGCGGCACGTGGTCCGGCGCGGCGGTCACCAGGATCGCATCGAACGGCGCAGCCTCGGGCCAACCCAGGTAGCCGTCGCCGTTGCGCGTCCGCACCTTCCCGTAGCCCAGTTCCCGCAGCCCCCGCGCCGCGGACTGCGCCAGCGGCTCGATTATCTCAACGGTGTATACCCGGTCATGATCCGTCAACTCGGCCAGGATGGCGGCCTGGTAACCGGAGCCGGTACCGATCTCGAGGACGCGCTGCCCCGGCCGCACCGCCGCCTCCTCGGACATGAGGGCCACGATGTACGGCTGCGAGATCGTCTGGCCGAATCCGATGGGCAGCGGGTGGTCGTTGTAGGCCTGGCGAAGGTGGCGCTCAGGCACGAAGCGGTGCCTGGGCACGGTCAGCATCGCCCGCAGCACGCGCTCGCCGCGCACCCCGCGCGCTTTGATCTGGGTCTCCACCATTGCCCGGCGGGCCTCAACGTAGCGATCGGGGCCGGCCCATGCATCCGCACCGGCCACAGCGAGCACAACGATCAGGACGGCGATGCGAGACACGGCTGCACCTCCCTGCTGTGATGGTAGGGGCGCAGGGCCAGGTCGGGCAAGGGCCGAAGCGAAGAAGCGATAGGACCGCCATCGGAGGAGAACTGACGTGACGCTATCGGGGCTTCATCTTCTTCTAACGTACCAGTGCAATCTCGAGTGCGACCACTGCTTCGTATGGGGCAGCACGCGGCAGAACGGAACGATGACCCTGCGGAGCATCCGGCGGGTCCTCCGGCAGGCCAGGAGCGTCGGCACAATCAAGTCCATCTACTTCGAGGGCGGCGAGCCCTTCCTTTACTACCCTGTCCTGGTAAGAGGGGTCCGGATGGCGGCGCGCATGGGCTTCCGCGTTGGCATCGTCTCGAACGGCTACTGGGCGACAACGGTGGAGGACGCGCTGGCGTGGCTGAGGCCGTTCGCGGGGCTAATCCAGGACCTGTCCGTGAGCAGCGACCTGTACCACTGGAGCGAGAAGCTGAGCCAGCAGGCCAGGGATGCGCGCGCGGCCGCGGAGAGGCTGCAGATCCCGGTCGGGACAATCAGCATCGCCCAGCCCGAGGCCACGAATGCCGCGCCGGCGGCCGGCCAGTTGCCATCCGGCGAATCCGCGGTCATGTACCGTGGGCGGGCCGTGGAGAAGCTGGTCGCGCGGGCCGCCCGGCATCCCTGGGAGCAGTTCACGGAATGCCCGCACGAAGACCTGCGCGAGCCGGGCCGGGTGCACGTTGACCCGCTCGGCAACGTACACATCTGCCAGGGGATCGTGGTAGGCAACATGCTCCGGACGCCTCTGGAGAAGATCTGCCGCACCTACGATCCTGACAAGCATCCTGTCACCGGCCCGCTCCTCGCGGGCGGCCCGGCGGAGCTGGTGCGCCGCCACGGGCTGACCCACGAAGAGTGCTACGCGGACGCGTGCCACCTGTGCTACGAGAGCCGCCGGGTGCTGCGTGAGCGCTTCCCTGAGATGCTTGCACCGGGCCAGATGTATGGAGCGGGCGAGGAGCAGTAGACGTTCGCGTCACGCCCTTCTTGACCTATAGAAGGGATAGGGCTATACTTGGGATAGCCCTGGGAGGTGCAGCGATGATCACCAAGGTGCAGAAGTGGGGCAACAGCCAGGGGCTCCGCTTGAGCAAGGAGCTGCTTTCGAATGTTGAGATCGGCGTAGGGGATGCAGTCGACGTGGCGGTACGTGACGGTGCTCTCGTGGTGACGCCTGTTCGCCGCGTGCGAGGCGGCCGCGATCTGCGTGAACTAGTCCGACGTATTCCCAAGGACGACAAGACAAAGGAACTCGACTGGGGCCGGCCGGTAGGCAGGGAGGTCTGGTAGATGGTGGAGTATGTCCCACGCAAGGGGGACTTCATCGCCGTAAGCTTCGATCCCCGGTCTGGCCACGAGCAACGAGGGCGTCGGCCCGCCCTGGTGGTCAGCAACGACCTCTTCAACCGGCACACAGGCCTTTGCCTCGTCTGTCCTGTCACCAACACGCGCCGCGACTACCCTTTCCACGTATCGATTCCTGACAACAAAGAGATAATGGGCTTCGTCATGGTCGAGCAGGTCAAATCAATTGACTTCCGTTCCCGGAAAGCGAAGCGCATCGGAAGGGCGCCCGAACAGGTCTTGCAGGAAGCACTTTCGCTTCTCGACGCGGTTATCTACTGAGCGGGCTGACAGGCGCATCGGCACGGACTGGCTCGTGGCCAGTCGGTCAGGCGTGCCGTCAAGCCCCCGCAAACTCGTAGATGAAGCGCGCGACAGACCGCTCGAACAGCCGCATCCCCTCCACGGTCGCGTACTCGTTGGGACTGTGGGGGCGTCCGCCGTGCCCCAGGCCGCCCGTGGCGAACGGCTGGTTGAGAACCCTGCTGAACAGATAGAGCGGCGCGGATCCGGCCACGTGCGGCCAGATCTCCGGCTCGGCGCCCAGCGACCTGCAAGAGCGAATCAGCGACTGGACCACGTGCTCGCTGACGCTCGTCTTAGCAGCGGGATAGCCCTCGTAGAAGTGAACCTCAAGGTCATCGCGGCCGATCCTCACCAGATGGTCCCGGATGCGCTGGCGCACCCGCTCCGGCTCCATGTTGGGGACGAGGCGCACGTCCATCTTGACGCGCACCTCATGCGGAAGGAGCGTCTTCATCCCCGGCCCGGTGTAACCGCCCCAGACGCCGTCTATGTTGAGCTGCGGATCGTACAGGTACCGCCGCAGCAGGTCGGCACCGTGGAGGTCGTACTTAAACCGTTCGGCGTCCCACATCCACAGCTCGTTGGCAGGATCGAAGGTCCGGGCGAGCTGCTGGAGGAGCGCCTCGTCTTCGGCGCTGGGCGGGGCCACATCGTCGTAGAAGCCTTCGATCTGAATCTGCTCGGCATCGTCCATCATGGTGGCCAGGGCGCTGGTCAGACGCCAGAGGGGGTTACCCACCCAGACCGCGTTGCACCCGTGCACGCCACGGGTACGGGGACCGCCCCAGGCGCCTCCGCGGCAGGCGATCTCGAAGTACTGAATGCCCTTCACGCCCAGCCAAAGCACCGGCTTACCGTCGCGGTTCTGAGAGTAGAATGGGAAGTACGTGGCGTCGGCTCCCAGACGGTCCTTGTAGGCTTCGATGAACCCGGGCAGGTTACGGCTGCTGAGCTCTTCCTCTCCCTCCACCACGAACTTCAAGTTCACCGGGAGCCGTCCGCGCACCGCCTGTATGCTCTCCAGAACGTTGAAGAGCCCGGCCAACGGGCCCTTGGTGTTGTACACGCCGCGGGCCACCATGCTGGGCCCGAACTCGGGCAGATCAACGATGTCGCCCGCAAACGGAGGCGCGATCCACTCCTCCCCTTCCACCGGCTGCACGTCGTACATGCCGTAGAGCAACAGGGTGCGGGGCGCCCCGACTGCTACCTCGCCGAAGACCACCGGCCAGCCAGGGGTGGGGACGATCTCCGCGGTCCCACCCAACCTCTGGATGGAGTCTCGCACCAGCTCGGCCATCTCGGCCATACCGGTGCCCTCGCCGCTGATGCTGGGCTGGCTGACGAACGACCTCACGCGTGAGATGTGGTCCTCGAACCGGGCGTCCATGTGGGCGAAGATGTCATCCATGTGCGGGCTCCTGGCTGCGGCGGGGTGAAGGGTTGTGCCTTCCCGGGCCGGGGATCAGGAGAAGGGGGCGGAAACCCCGCCCCCTCTTCCTGTCGGTCACTGCCTTTGTAACCCTGCGCTGACTACTGCGTTCCCGCGACCCAGCGGTAGGTCTGGAAGTCGAACAGGCCCGAGGCATCGAACAGGACGTTGACCATGCGCTTCGTGACGGCCGTCCGGGCATTCGCGTAGTACAGTGTGACCACCGGCAACTCGTCCGCGAAGACCTCCTGGAACCGATCGTACACGGCGCGCCGCTTGGTGGGATCCGCGGTCTTCACGCCCTCGTCGAGAACCTGATCCATCAGCGCGATCGAGTGGTGGCTGAGGTTGTACTGACCGCCGGTGCGATACTGCGAGGAGACGTCAGGATCGGTGGGACCTGCCCATCCCATCAGGCCCAGATCGTAGTTGCCCGCTCGCACTGCGGCCATGTGCGTTGGGAAGTCGGCCTTCTGGATCTCCGCCTTGACGCCCGCGGCTATGAGGTTTTCCCGGATGATGTCGGCCGAACGCTCACGTATGATGTTGCCGGTCGGCACCCGCAGGATGACGGTCCTGTTGAAGTCCCACCCGGCCTCCGTCAGCAAGGCACGGGCCCGGGCGGTGTCAAAGGGCCACGGCCGCACCTTCTTGTTGAAGTAGGGGTTGGCCGGCGGAATAGGCCCCTCGGCCAGCTCTCCCTCGCCCTTGAGCAACTGGCTGACCATCAGTGGCCGGTTGACGGCATGGGCAAACGCGCGACGCACGCGCTTGTCCTGCAGGTACGGCCTCTGGAAGTTAAACAGCATGTACTGGTAGCCAGGGGCCGGGAAAGAGACGGCGCGGACGTGAGCCATACCCTTCACGCGGTCCCAGTCCTCGATCATGACCTCGCCGATGCCGAACCCGGCGCTGACGTCGAGGTCGCCCCGCTCAATTTGCGCAAGCATCGTCGCGGGCGGAATGATGCGCACGAAGACGCGGCGCACGTTTGGAGCGCCCAGGTGGTAGTTCTCGTTCAGCAGGAACTCGACAAACTGGTCGGTCTTGTACTGCACAAACTTGTAGGGGCCGTTTCCCACGGTCGGATTGTGGAAGAACGGATGCCGGGCGAGCTGGTCGGGCGGCACCTCGCCCAGGACGTGCTTGGGCAGAATGTAGACGTTGGCTCCGAACATCTCCAGGAACATGATCGGGTCCACCGGCGTGGTGGTCTTGATCTCAAACTTCTTGGGCTCCAGGATCCGGAAGCCCAACTGCGCGCCTGCCGCACGCTTCCCCCGCGCGTCCAAGCCGGCGACGGAGGCGATCTGGGCGCCCCGGTTGGTCTCGGTCCTGGGATCACTGATGGTCATGAGGGTGAACAGCACGTCCTCGGCGGTGACGGGCTTGCCGTCGTGCCAGGCGGCCCGCGGGTGAATCGTGAAGGTGTAGGTCTGGTTGTCTGCCCCGATCTCCCACCTGCTGGCGAGGGCCGGGAAGAACTTCATCTGGTTGTTCTCCACCCGCGCTTCAACCATGCCCATGAACATGAAGCGGACGCAGTAGAACCCGTAGGAGCTGTCGGTGTTGATGGGGTTGAAGTTGTTGGGCGGGCTCCACATACCTGCCACGGCAACGAACTCCGACTTGGGACCGCCCCAGACCCCTGCGGGCAGCAACAGGCCGGCAATGAGGACGATTGCGATGGCACCGGTCAACCTGGCGCGCAAACCTTTCATCCTTTTCCCTCCCCGGTAGAGCGTGTCGCGGAATTCCATATCCATAAATGTTACCCTAGTCTACTCATAGTTTCAAGCTGGGGTCGAGCGCGTCGCGCAGGCCGTCGCCCACGAAGTTAATCGTCAGCACCGAGATGAGTATCATGAACCCCGGCGGCACCCAAAGCCAGGGCATCTGCTCCAGCACCGTGAGCGACTGCGCGTCGGTAAGCATGTTGCCCCAGGAGGGCGTGGGCGGCTGCACCCCCATCCCCAGGAAGGACAGCGCCGCCTCCACCAGGATGGCATTGGCCGTCCCGAACGTTGCGGCCACCAGCACCGGGGCCATCGCGTTGGGAAGCAGGTGGCGCATCACGACCGCGGGATCCGACGCGCCGATTGCGCGGGCCGCCTGCACGAACTCCTGATGGCGTAGCGCCAGCACCTGGCCGCGTACCAGGCGGGCCACGGCAGGCCACCCCAGCAGACCCAGCACGATGATGACGTTCCACAGACTCGGCCTGCCGAAGACGCTTACCGCGAACAGAATGATAATGAGCGGCGGGAACGAGAGCATGATGTCCATGATCCGGCTCAGTACCAGATCCACGGCTCCACCGTAGTATCCGGCAATCGCGCCCACGGAAGTACCAATGAGGACGTACATCGTGACGGCCAAGATCCCTACGCTCAGAGAGACGCGCGCAGCGTAGATCAGGCGGCTCAGCACGTCGCGGCCGACGCTGTCGGTGCCCAGGAGATGCACGGAGGAAGGCCGCCCCTGGAAGATGGCAGCATCAATCGTTGTCGGGCTGTGCGGCGCCAGCAACGGCGCGGCCACCGCCATGATGGCGAGCATTCCCAGCGCGACGATCCCGACAACCGCAAGCCGGTGGCGTATAAATCGACGGAAGGCCAGCGACCAGAAGGAGGCGGTCCGAGAGGGGGCCCACTCACTCATAGCGGATACGCGGGTCAACCAACGAGTATGTGATGTCGGCCAGCAGGTTGCCCAGCGTCACCAGCAGCGCGGTGATCAAGGTTATCCCCATCAGCACCGGGTAGTCACGCTGGTTGATCGCCTCGATGGTGAGACGTCCCATGCCCGGCCATTCGAAGATCTGCTCGGTGATTACGGCGCCGCCCAGCAGCGCCGGGATCTGCAGCCCGGCGAGCGTGACGACCGGGATCAGGGCGTTGCGCAGCGCGTGCCGCCGGAGAACGGTGGCCTCGGCGAGTCCCTTGGCTCGGGCGGTTCGAACGAAGTCCTGCCCCAGCACCTCCAGCATGCTCGACCGCACGTACCGGGTAAGGGCGCCTGCCCCGGCCACGGCCAGGACCGAGGCGGGCAGGATCAGGTGCAGGAGCAGGTCGAGCAGTCCTCCGTCGCCGCCGAGGGTCATCGTACCGCCCACGGGCAGCCACCGGAGCCGCAGTGCAAACACGTAGATGCCGACCAGCCCCAGGAAGAAGGTGGGCAGACTGATGCCCAGGAAGGCGAGGAAGGTAGCCGCGTAGTCAATCCACGTGTACCGCCGCGTGGCTACCACCACCCCAATGGGAACCGCGATTAAGTACGAAAGGAGCAGCGAGGTAACGGTCAGCGTGAGTGTGGGCGCCACCCGCTCGCCAACCCTCTTCGTGACCGGCGCGCCCGTGCTGTAAGAGTACCCTAGGTTGCCGTGGACCAGCTCGTTGAGCCACTTCGCGTAGCGCACGTAGACCGGCTGGTCAAGACCCAAGGCGCGCCGCTTGATCTCGACGTCGGCCTGGCTCATGCCGGGATTGACCAACATCTGCACCGGGTCGCCGGGCGTCAGCGACATGATGAAGTAGCTCATCACCGTGATCCCGAACAGGATGGGGATGGTGACAAGCGCGCGGCGGATCAAGTAACGCTGCATGATCAGTGATGATTCTTGCGTGGCGCCGCGAACCCCTCCCCGGGCACCTCAGATCCCTGCGCGCCTCAGATCCCTGCGCACCCAAGATCCCCGGGCGCCTCAGAGGGGTCATCCGGCGGGCCGCCGAACTCCGCCGCATGGACATCGCGCGGACCGACACAGCAGGCAGGCCGGAGGTTCGGCTCTCGTTCAGCGGCGACGGCGGAACCCTCTTCGGGATTCACATCATCAACCTGCTCTTAGGCATCGTTACCCTGGGGATCTACTACTTCTGGGGCAAGGTCAGGGTGCAGCGGTTTCTTCACAGCCAGATGGAGTTCGACGGAGACCGGTTCGCCTATCACGGCACTGGCGTCGAACTGCTGGTCGGATTCCTCAAGACGCTGGGGCTGGTCGTGCTGGGCATGATCGGCCTGGCCCTGCTCCAGCTCTTTGGAGCACGCCCCGAGACCGTCTCCGTGGCCACGCTCCTGATCTACCCGGTCCTGCTCGTGGTGATACCGGTGGCCATCGCCGGTTCACGGCGGTACCGTCTGAGCCGTGCATCGTGGCGGGGCATCCGGTTTTCGTTCCGCGGACAGACAGGTGCGTTCGTCAAGATGTTCGTCTCAGGGGCGCTGCTGACCGTGATCACCTTCGGCCTGTACTACCCGTTCTTCTACAACAACATGTGGCGGCTTCTGATAAGCAACACCTACTACGGGACCGTGCGGTTCGAGTTCGACGGGAGCGGCGCCGACCTGTTCGGCAGTTTCCTCCTGGCAGTCGTGCTGACACCGCTGACCCTCGGCCTCTACTGGTTCTGGTTTACCGCGCATCGGCAGCGGTACATGTGGACGCGTACCTCGTTTGCGGCCGCGCGGTTCCGCTGCACCGTGACAGGGGGCCGGCTGTTCCGGCTCACGCTGGGCAACGGGCTGTTGCTGTTCATAACCCTGGGGCTGGCGTTCCCCTGGGTGCAGGCCCGCAACATCCGGTTCCTGTGCGGCACTCTCGCCGTCGAGGGCCTGCCGGAGATGGACGCGATCCGGCAGGAAGCCCAGGCGGCTTCGCCGACAGGTGAGGCGATCGCCGACTTCCTGGGTCTCGACTTCCCCGGCCTGGCCCCGGGCTGGTAGGAGCCGCGGCACCACCGCCGATGAGGACGCGCCTGAGCACGACGTGGCCGGGCTCCTACTACGATGGCAGGACCGCTAACCGCAGGCCGGTCACCATCACGGTTATGGCCACGGGCCTGCGCCTTGTCACCGAGGAGGGCACGTTCCTCTGGTGGCCGTATGAACAACTCCATCTGGCACAGGGCGCGCTGCCCGGGGAGCAGACCAGGATCGAACGGGGATCGGCGCCCTCCGAAACGCTCGTGGTCTCCGATGAAACATTCCTCTCCGCGATCCGCGAAGGAGCACCGGCGGCAGGTCGGCACCTCCTCCCTGCGTTCAGACGGCGGCACTGGGCCGGCGTGGTCCTGCTGGCCGGAGCCGGGGTCATCGTCGCCGGGTTAGCCGTCTACTTGTGGGGCATTCCTGCGCTGGCCGACCTGGCCGCCGGGCAAATGCCACCGGCCTGGGAGGAACGGCTGGGCCAGGCAGCGCTGGAGTCCCTGGCGCCTCCTGAGCACCGGTGCGCAGATACGGAGCGCGACGCCGCCCTCAGCGAGATCGTGGCCAGGCTGGCCGCGGCAGGTCCTGGGAGCGCCTACACCTTCCGGATCACCGTGCTGGACCAGCCCGCGGTCAACGCCTTCGCGGCGCCCGGAGGACACCTGATCGTCCACCTGGGGCTGTTGGCGGCGACGCAGACACCCGCGGAGCTGGCCGGGGTGCTGGCCCACGAGATGCAGCACGTCCTGCACCGCCACGGCACGAAGGCGCTGTTTCGGGAGGTCTCGATGAGGGTGCTGCTGAGTCTGGTGGTGGGCGACGCCGGTGGGCTGAGCCAGGCCCTGGAAACAGCCGGAACACTGGGCCAACTGCGCTACCGGCGCCAAGACGAGGAGACCGCGGACCGCGACGGCATGAACCTGATCCAGGCGGCGCGCATTGATCCCCATGGGATGATCAGCTTTCTGCGCCGGCTCAGCAGGGAGGAATCCGGCGCGCCCCGCAGCCTGGCCTACCTGTCAACGCACCCGCTGACCGCCGAGCGAATCAAGCAGTTGGAACGAATGGTCGCAGGGGCCCACTACACTCCGGTCGCTTTGCTGCCGGGATATCCCTGGCGCGAGATCGGGAGGAAGTGCGCTCCTCTCACGAAGAACACGTACATCAACGCAATCGCCGTGACGTAGAGGGCTGTCATCAACCCGAACACCGTGTTGAACCCCGCCTCGAATCCAACCAGTCCGCGCCACCACCCGCTGAAGGCCGAGCCAAGGGCCCAGCCAAGGCTCCAGGCGATGGTGGACATGCTGCTGTAGGTTGCGCGCTCGCCGGGCGATATCTGCTCCTGCGCGAAGGCCTGGTAGACCGGGTTGCCCATGTTCATCAGCGCGGTGCGCACCACGAACGAGACGGCGACGAGCCAGAACACAGGTACAAAGCCCAGGATCAGCAGAAACGGGATCGAGGCCGCCTGCACGATCAGCACCGATTCCACCTTGCCCACCCGGGCAGCCAGACGCGGTTGCGCCAGGGTGGCCAGCGTCGTCCCAAACGCACCGATGGCGAAGAAGACCCCCAGCGAACGGAAGTCCACGCCGAACCTGCCTGAAACGTAGATGTTGAGAAACGGCATCGTCTGCCCGGCCCCAAGACTTATCAGGAACGCGGGCAGGAGCAGCCGGCCCACCATCCCGGGATTGGACACCAGGCGCCTGCGGGGTGCCTTCCCCGTGCCGTCCGGTTGCGGCCCGGCAGGCAGGTCTCCTGGCAGGCCTGGTGCGCTCGAGCCGGTGAGTACGCTCGGGCCGGTGAGCGCGATCGGCAGCGCCGCAAGCGCCCAAAGCGCGGCGACGACCAGCATCGTCAACCGCAGTGGGAGCAGCGTGTCGGGCGGCATGCCGACCAATCCACCGAATACTGCCGGCAGACGGCTGCCAACCAGGTTGCCCAGAAAGGCGGTGCCGGTTATCAGCGCGGCCTGCGCGCTGAACAGGGCAACGCGCTCGCGCTCGGTGCTGTTGGCCATCTGAAACGGCGCTGTGCTTATAAACCCGAAGGCCGCGCCCACTCCCTGAATCACGGCGAAGGCAAGAAGTGCCGCGGGAGCGCCGGTCAGCGCGAACCCCAACGCTGCGGCGGCTGCGGCTGCGGTGCCAACCAGCAGTCCCCATCTCGGCCCGTGCCGGTCTATGAGCCGACCGGCCGGCAGTCCGACCGCAACCAGGACAAAAGAAGGTAGCGCGTTGGCAAGCCCGATGAATTGCTGCGAGAGACCCAGACTCTGCAGGTAGAAGTTCAGGAACAGCCCGCCCACGGCCATGCTCAACCCGACGAAGAAGGCGGTCGTGAGCAACAGTCGCGCGTTGCGGGTGAAGCCGCGGAATTCCTGCAGGAAGGCCATCGTCTTGGTTGGGGGGAGGCCGGGCATAGACGGCAACAGCCTCGACCTCGGATAGAGTACCGGCCTGCGCATGGAGTGTCAAACGCAGCCCGCGGTGCTATGATTACCCAAAAGGCGACACCCTCCCCGGGGGCGGGGGGGTATCGCAGCAATGGGAGAACGGGGCGACACCATGAGCAAGAGCACAAACAAGGCTCACGGATCGGCGGGCTGGGAGCGGAACACGGGGAGCCGGAAGAAGGTGCACGGAATCGGCCTGGTGATGTTTGCGGCCGCGGCGGTCCTTGTGCTGACCGGTCTCTTCCTGGCAGCGCGCTGGCAGTACCTGCCCGGCACGTCCGGCCGGGTCCCACTGCTGCGCGTTTCTCCGGGCACCTACGAGCTCGGCCAGGTCAGCCAGGCCAAGGGCATCGTAACCGTGGAGCTGGCGGCGGCGAACGGCGGCGAAGCGGATCTGACAATCAACGAGATGGAGACCTCGTGCGGTTGCACCAGGGCGGCCCTGATCGTGAACGGCAAGGAGGGCCCGTGGTTCGGGATGCGGGGACACGGCGAGTGGCCGGTAGGGTGGTCGGCACGCCTGCGGCCGGGAGAGCGGGCGGTCCTCCGCGTGAAGTACGATCCGGACGCGCACGGCATCTTCCGAGGCCCGATTGACCGGATCGTGGTCATCCACTCAAACGACCCGCGACAACCCCAGGCCCGGGTCCGCCTGTCCGGCACGCAGGTGCCGTAGGGCGCCGTACCGATGGGGTATTTGCGGCGCAGCGCAGTCTTGATGGTGGCGGCCGTGCTGCTCGCAGCCGGCGGCGCCGCCTGGGCGGTCTGGGCCTACACGGCGCGGCCTGCGATAGCACTGGACCCAACCACCCTGGACTTCGGCCCCCTGTCCGCACCGATGGTGAAGACAAGAACGGTCATTGTGCGCAATAGCGGACGCGCACCGCTGCGCATCGCTGCCATCAGCTCCTCCTGCGGGTGTACGACCGGGAAGATGGACGCGACCGTGGTCTTCCCAGGCGGAGCCACGCAGTTGCACGTGACCTTTGACACGGTTGCCCACGGATCGCAGACCGGCCCTGCCCGCCACGCCGTGTACCTACGCACCAACGACCCGCGCAACCCTGAGGTGGAGATCGAGGTGCGCGCCTTAATCCTGAAGGGAGGCGCGCCGTGAGCCGCGTCCTGCCGCTTGTCCTGCTGGTGCTCCTCGCGACCGCCATCCTGGTTCCTGCGACCGCGGCACCCGCCGCGCCCGAAGCAGGCACCGCACCCGCGGTAGCCATCTACTTCAACGGCTCCTGCCACGATTGCGTCCCGTATCTCAACCACGAGCTGGTTCCGCTGCTGCAAAGCCTGGGCGCCGGCGAGATCGTCCGGCGCGACTACATCCTCGAGCGCCGCTACCGAAAGGAACTGGTCGAGCGCAGCGAGGCGTTGGGAATCCCCCCGCAGCTTCAGGGACACATGACCATCTTCATCGGCGACCGGATCGTGCTGCAGGGCCACGTCCCTTCGGGAATCATCCGTGATCTGTTCTCGCAGGAGATGGCGGGGAAGTATGCGCGCATAGTGGTGCTGCAGGACAAGATGGCCGGGCACGGCGAGGCACCGAAGGACTACACGGCCTGGGCGCCCGGTGGGCAGATCAAGATCTATCGACTGGACGAGCCGATCAGAACCTATCTTGCAACCCTGGCACCTGCCGGCGCGGGTGGCCTTCCTGCACCGACCGTCCAGACGCCCCCGGCGGCGCGCAGCGGCATCGGGTTCGCGCTAATGGTGCTGGGCGCGGGGCTGCTTGACGGCATCAACCCCTGCGCGTTCGCGGTCCTGCTGTTGTTCGTGGCCTTCCTGTTTACGCTGCAGCGCGGCCGGGCCGACCTGCTGGCCTTTGGCTTCACGTACGTCGGCGCGATCTACCTCACCTACTTCGGAATCGGCATCGGGCTTCTCACGGTCTTCCAGTTGGGAGCGCCGCACCTGATGGCGAAGCTCGGCGCCGGCCTGATGATCGTCCTCGGCTTGGTCAACATCAAGGATTTCTTCTGGTACGGCATTGGGCCGAGCCTGACCCTGCCCAAGATCGGTGGCGCCGCGCGCGACCGCTGGATGCGCCGCGCCACCCTGCCGGCGACCGCGGTGGTCGGCTTCCTGGTTGGCATCTGCGAGTTCCCGTGCACCGGCGGCATCTACGTGGGCATCCTCGGACTGCTCTCCACCCAGACTTCCTTCTGGAACGGCCTCGCCTACCTTGCCATCTACAACGTGATGTTCGTGCTGCCCCTGGTGGCGCTGCTGCTGGTAATCGGCAACCGGCGAGTGGTCGGGCAGTTCTCGCGCTGGATGGCCACGAACAAGAAGCAACTGCGCCTGGGCCAGGGCCTGGTGATGATCGCCATCGGCGCGATCATCCTGCTCTGGTTTGTGTAGTAGCTGAGCCCAAGGAGATCGAGATGAACCTGCACGATCGCCTTATCGCACTTGCCAGCTCGCCGGCCGGACGCCGGATGCGGGTTGCCGGGGGCGCTCTGCTGGTCCTCGCCGGGGCGCAGCTTGGCGGGGGCGCCGGGCATGCCCTCGTGGCCGCGGTGCCGACCTTGCTGGGCACATGCGCCTGAGCAATGATCCCGAGGGGCCGTTCGGCAGGTGGCGCAGGAAGTTGTGGGAGCGCGTGCCCGGTGGCCGCGTGATCGAGGTCGGGGTCGGCACGGGCAAGAACATGCCTCACTACCCGAGCGGCGCCTCAATCACGGCCGTTGACATCAGCCCCAGGATGCTCGATCGGGCAAGGCGCCGGGCGGCTCGGCTCAGCCTGCAAGTGGACCTCCGTTTGACGGACGCGCAGGCGCTGGCGTTCCCGGACGCATCGTTCGACGCGGCCGCAGCCACGTTCGTGTTCTGCTCGGTCCCAGACCCGGTGCTCGGCAGGATAATGGACTGGCTGGACCCGATAGTTGCGCGGCTCCTGGGCGCGCACATCAGCCGACGCACGATCGAGAACGTGCGGTCCTCAGGGCTCCTGATCGAGGAGGTAACGGATCTGGTGCCGATGGGAATGGTGCGGCTGATCGTGGCGAGAGCCCCGGACCGGAGGCAAAGCTTCTCAGGCGCCGCCTGGACCCACGACGCTTCCGCCCACAACCACCGCGCTGACGGCTTGATCCTCGGAAAGGATGACCAGGTCGGCGCGAAGCCCGACACGCAACTCTCCCTGTTCCAACCCCAGCAGGCGTGCCGGGGTTGTGGAACCCATCCGAACCGCCGTATCCCAGGCCCCCACCGCCCCGGCCATGTTCTGCACGGCCCGGTCCATCCCGAGGATGCTGCCCGCCAGCGTCCCACCTGCTAGGCGGGGCGCGCCGTCGGTGACGGTGACGGTCTGATCGCCCAGGGTCACCCGGGCCTGAGCCGCCCCTGCCGCGGCAATCGCATCGGTGACTAGGGCCGTGCGCTCCCACCCCTTCAGTGCTGCAACCTGGACCAGGACGGCCGGATGCACGTGCACAAGATCCGCGACAACCGAGCAGGTCACCCTGCGATCTGCGAGCGCCGCGCCCACCACGCCCGGCTCGCGATGGTGATACGGCGGCATCGCGTTGAACAGGTGTGTGGCCAGGCAGGCCCCGGCGTCGAACGCCGCCGTCGCTTCCGCGAAGGTCGCGTTCGTGTGGCCCACCGCGGAGACGATGCCCTCAGATGCCAGGTACCGGGTGACCTCCAGCGAGCCGTCCAGTTCGGGCGCCAGGGTCACGATGCGGATCAATCCCCTGAAATCCTCCACAAGCCGACCGATCCATTCAACAGAGGGAGTCCGCAGGTGCTCGGGCCGGTGGGCGCCAGGCCGCTCCGGTGACAGGAATGGACCCTCCAGGTGCACGCCCAGAATGCGAGGGGCGCCTGGTCGGTCCCTGGCGGCCATGCGCTCCGCGAAAAAACCAAGCGCCGCGCGCAGCCTGTCTTCGGGCGCGGAAATGAGCGTTGGGAGATAGGCGACGGTTGCGGTGCCCGCGAGGTGGGCCTCTGCTGCAGCCAACCCTTCCGCGGTCGGCAGCAGGAAGTCGCACCCAGCCGCGCCGTTGATCTGAAGGTCAACGAAGCCGGGGACTACCGTGGAGTCCGGGTAGCTCAGATCGGGACTGGGATGGACACCTTCTTCCACCCGGGCGATGTGCTCGCCCTCGATCACCAGGAATCCGGGGCCGACTGCGCCCGCCGGGAGCAGCAGGGTGCCCGCCTGGAGTACCCACCTCCCTGTCATCCGAGCGCCCCCGGAGCTTCATCGGCAGTGTCACCGAGGTTCACAGGCATCTTCCCCCCGGCGCGGGCCTGGCCGAGTAGTACGCGCGCAGCCGCGTTCAGACTCGGTTCGTCAGGTCCGTATGTCGCGACGTAGACCGGGATCTCAGGAAGCAGCGCCAGGTCGTACGGATCGCCCGCGGCCACCACGATCAGGCGGTCTCCGACCAGGCGGTGCAGCGTGCGCACGGCCGCAACCGTCCCTGGATCCGGGGTTCCTCGCACGCAGGTCACGGCCACCACCGGACCGTCCGGGATCGAAACGTCATGCGGGTGGATTTCGCCCACAACCGCGCCGTGCCTCCTGAGCGCATATGCCAGATCAGGCCCCACGCCATCCAAGGGCCCAGAGGGGTCCGAGGTCCCACAGGGGATGGAGACGACACTCAAGAGCCCTTGCGGGAGAGGAAGGATACCGGGGCGGTCCCGCACCAGCGTGACCGCGGCAGCGGCGATCTGTGCAGCGATCCGCTCGTGCTCGGATGCATCCACAGCATCTAGTCCGGCCATGGCAGTCGGACAGTCCGCGGCCTCTGCCCTAGTGGGACGGGGATTGCCGACCCCCCACCCCCCTGCCGCCGCCGCAACCCGCGCCCGAGTTTCGGCGAGCCGCGCCCCGCTTATCTCGCCCTGCTCGATCGCCACGGCCAGGCGGTCAAGCACCTCCTGCTGAGCCGGCTCTTCGCCCAGGGCCAGCACCGCGTCACATCCGGCCCGAACCGCGGCCACCGCTGCGTCGCCCATCCCGTAGTGGTCCGCGATGGCGCGCATGCTCATCGAGTCGGTGAAGACCAGGCCCCCGAACCCCCAGTGCTCACGCAGGATCCCGGTCAGAATCGGCGCGGACAGCGTGGCCGGCACGCCGGAGGGGTCGAGCGCAGGATACACGATGTGCGCGGTCATGATCCCCGCCACCCCGGCACGCACCGCCGCGGCAAACGGCGCCAACTCCACGGCTTCAAGCCGCTCGCGGCCATGGTCCACCCTGGGGAGTCCCAGGTGTGAGTCCATGGTGGTGTCGCCGTGGCCGGGAAAGTGCTTGGCCGTCGCCGCCACGCCGGAGGACTGCAGGCCCCGGATGTAGGCAAGCCCCATCGCCGCCACGCTCGCGGGGGAGTCCCCAAAGGCGCGCGCACCGATGATCGGGTTCGACGGGTTGGTGTTCACGTCCAGCACCGGCGCAAAGTTCAGGTGGATGCCCATCGCGCGCAGCTCCCGTCCCGCGATGCGCCCGGCTGCCTGGGCCAGTGCCGGATCTCCGGCGGCACCGAGCGCCATCGCTGAGGGCAGCGGCGTTACGCGCGGCGGGAGGGTTGTCGCGTGCAGCTGGGGGTCGCCTGAACGCGGAGGAAAGCGCGTAACCGCGCCTCCCTCGTGGTCTATGGTCACCCACGGCGGAGGTGCACCTGCGTCCTGCGCGATCGCCAGAAGCGCATCCGTCAGTTGAGCCACCTGGACCGGGGAGGTGATGTTCTTGCGAAAGAGCACCACTCCCAGGATGTGCCGGTCGGCGATCAGCCGTTCCAGCGCCGAAGATGGCGCGGTGCCGGGGAAGTCCACCAGGCACAACCGGCCGGCCGCGCGCCGGGCATCCCGGCCCGGCACAATCACAGCAGGATTGAACCCGCCTTGGCGCGGTCGGAGATGTGGATGCCGTCCACAAAGCGGATCTCGCCGGTCCGGAGCGTCATCACCAGCGAGTGTGTACGGGCACCGCCGCCGAAGAAGCGCACCCCGCGCAACAGGTCGCTGTCGGTGATGCCTGTGGCGACGAACACCACCTCGTCGCCGGGCGCCAGCTCGTCCGTGTCGAAGACGCGGTCAGGATCGGCGATGCCCATCTGACGGACACGCTCCCTCTCCTCGTCGGTGCGGAACCAGAACCTCCCCTGGACTCTCCCTCCCAGGCACCGCAGCGCCGCGGCCGCCAGCACGCCCTCCGGGGCGCCACCGATTCCCATGACCGCGTGTATGCCGGTGCCCCTCACCGCGGCGGCGATCGCGGCCGACACGTCCCCATCGGAGATCAGCTTGATGCGGGCGCCGGCTGCCCGAACCCGGGCGATCAGGTCGGCGTGCCGGGGTCGGTCCAGGATGGTGATCGTGAGGTTACCGACCGGCCTGTTGAACGCCTTGGCCATCGCAATCAAGTTTGCCTCGACCGGATGGCGAATGTCCACACAATCGGAGCAGGACGGCCCGACGATCAACTTGTCCATGTAGATGTCGGGGGCGTGGAGCAGGCCACCGGGCTCTGAAACCGCCAGCACCGACAGCGCTCCGGGCAACCCTTTGGAGACGAGGTTCGTGCCCTCCAGTGGATCCACGGCAATGTCAACCTCGCGGGATCCGCCGCCACCCACCACCTCGCCGATGTAGAGCATCGGCGCCTGATCACGCTCGCCCTCGCCTATCACGATCACGCCGCGGAGATCCAGGCGGCTCATGGAAACCCGCATCGCCTCGACCGCGGCGTGGTCGGCGGCATCGTTGTCACCCTGACCCATGTGGTGGGCTCCTGCCAGGGCGGCGGCTTCGGTTACGCTCACGAGATCCAGGATAGGCAGGCTTTCCATCACGACACCAGCCATGCGGGAACACCTCCCCGCAGTTCTATGAGCGGGACGGTCAGCGTCAGGCGTCGCCCGTCGCGGACAACCTCCACCTGCACGCTCTCACCGGGCTTCCTGCGAAACAGCTCGCGCCGCAGGTCACCGATGGTGCTGACCTTCTGGCCGTTGATGGCTACGATGATGTCCTGCGGCCGCATCCCGGCCCGGTCGGCCGGACTCCCGGGCTGGGGCACAACGACCACGCCGTGGTCAACCGGGAGGTTGTAGGCCCGTGCGGTGTTGGCGTCTATCTCCCCTCTGATCTCGACGCCCAGGGCAGGACGGATCACTTTGCCCTGCGTGATGATCTGGTCCATGACGATGCGGGCGTGATCCATAGGGATCGCGAAGCCGATACCCTGGGCTTCGCGGATGATCGCGGTGTTGATGCCGATCAGGCGTCCGGACGAATCCAGCAGCGCGCCGCCGCTGTTGCCGGGGTTGATGGCGGCGTCGGTCTGTATGAGATTCTCGACGACGAAGTCGGGGCCGGCCTGGATGCTGCGGTTCAACGCGCTTATAACCCCGACGGTCACGGTGCTGCCCAGACCAAAGGGGTTCCCGATGGCAATCGCAAGCTGCCCCACGTTCAGCGCAACGGAGGCCCCCATCTCGACCGCGGGGAGTGGCTGAGGGCTGTCCACCTTGACGACGGCCAGGTCCGCGAACCGATCGGCGCCCAGCACGCGCCCGCGCAGGGTCTTGCCCGAAACCAGCGTGACCGTGATCTCCTGCGCGCCACGGACCACGTGGTTGTTCGTAAGGATCAGCCCGTCGGGCCGCACGACGACACCCGAACCCTGGCCTTCCTGCGGGAACAACCCAAACGGCGTTGCCACCTGGGCGCGGACGCTGATGTTGACCACGGCAGGCCGCACCTGCTGCACCACCCTGACCACAACCGACTCCTGCCCTTCAAGCAGGCGGGGAGCCGGCGCGCCGGGGGGGGCCTGACCGACAACCGGCGGGACCGCGGCGCCGGGCTGCTGGGCGCCGGGCTGTTGAGCACCGGGCGCGGATTCGACCTGTGGAGGCGTGGCTTGCAGGGGAAGGGAGTCAGTGGCCCACTGCTTGGGAATCAGCCCGAAGCGGGGCGCGATGACTCCACCCAGCACACCGCCCAGTACGAGCACGGCCAGCAGTGCGAGCGCCCGTTCCGCAGACCCCCTCCGGGGAGTACCCTCGCCACCAGACATGGACAACGCCTCCTTCGTGGCCTCGTCGGGCCAAACACCATTATACAATCATACAACCCGATCGCTTAGAGCACCGCTGCACTTCGTTGACAGGAAATCCACCCCGCCTGTACCATGGGCGGGGAATACACAAGGAGGTGAACCGGTTGACATTCATCATCGCGGAGCCATGCGTTGACACAAAGGACCGTGCGTGCGTCGAGGTCTGCCCGGTGGACTGCATCTACGAGTACGTTGAGGCATCCGGGGGCTTTGTCGTACCCGATCCGTCCACGGGCGCCGGCACTGACAAGACGGTGGTCCCAAAGGTCGGCGGGACGGTCCATACCCCTTCGGAAAAGCTCACGAAGGATCAGCTCAACTCCATACTGTTCGTCCACCCGGAGGAGTGCATTGACTGCGGGGCGTGCGAATCCGCCTGCCCGGTTACGGCGATATTCGCCGAGGCGGACGTGCCTGAGAAGTGGAAGCAGTTCACCGACCTGAACTACGACGCCTTCGGGGTTCAAAGGAAGTAGCGGCCTGACACCACTGCGGCACCGGAGCCCGCCGGTCCGCCGAGCGGGCTCCGGTGTTGGCTGGCGGCGGCCTCCCTGCGGTATAATCAATGTTTGAACCGGCGGGGATTCTGCCTGCCGATCCTTCTCGATATCCGAGGCGCGAATGCTGAACTGGCTGCGCCGTCCCAAGCATGGCCGCATCAGTCGTCGCGACATGCCCGCCGGGCTCTGGGTCAAGTGCTCCCGGTGCGGCGCGGCCGTCTATCACAAGGACCTGGAGCGCAGTCTCGAGGTGTGCCCGAAATGTGGGTGGCATCACCGACTGGGCGCCGAGGAGCGGCTCTCGATAACGCTCGATGAGCACTCGTTCGAGGAGATGGACGCGGACCTGGCCTCCGGAGACCCGCTCCGCTTCGACGGCTACCGTGAGAAGCTGTCCGAAGCGCGCGCCAACACGGGTAACTCGGAAGCCGCGATCGTCGGCGTCGGTAGCATAGAAGGATGCCGCGTGGCGGTCGGCGCACTCGACTTCGCCTTCATGGGAGGCTCGATGGGCTCGGTGGTCGGCGAGAAGATCGCCCGGGTCGCGGAGCGCGCCCTGGCGGACCGGCTGCCGTTGGTCATCTTCTCGGCGTCCGGCGGCGCCCGGATGCAGGAAGGCGCGCTCTCGCTGATGCAGTTGGCAAAGACCAGCGCCGCTGTGGGACGTCTGCACGAGGCACGCCTCCCCTACCTGTCGGTGATGTGCGACCCCACCACAGGCGGTGTGACGGCCAGCTTTGCGTTCTTGGGTGACGTCATCATTGCCGAGCCCGGCGCCCTGATTGGGTTTGCCGGCAGGCGCGTGATTGAACAAACAATCCGGCGCAAGCTGCCGGACAGTTTTCAGACGGCCGAGTTCTGTCTACAGCACGGCCTGATTGACATGGTCGTCCCGCGATCGGAATTGCGCGGGGTCTTGGCGCGACTGCTGCGGTTCTTCGGCGCCCCGCAGGTCGCGGCACCCCAGGCACCGGAGGCCTCCGGAGACCCGGAGGTGAATAGCCCGTGACCAGGGCGCTTCCGGAGCGCAACCGCGCGGCCGAGGCGCGCGCGGCCGAGATGGAAACCCAGCTCGCCGGGATCCAGCGTGAGATTGACGCGCTGCGCCGGCGGGGGGAAAAGGACAAACCGGACGTCGCCGAGCAGATCCGTGCGCTGGAGGCGCGCGGTGGAGAACTGCGTGAGGCCATGCTGGCCATCCGTACCGCCTGGCAGGCGGTGGCCCTGGCGCGCCATCCCCAGCGGCCCAAGGCCCAGGAGTTCGTGAGGGGGCTCCTGGATGAGTTCACGGAGTTGCACGGCGACCGGCTCTTTCGCGATGACCCGGCGATGCTTGCCGGGCTGGGGTGGTTCGAGGGGCAACCCGTCGTCGCGGTGGCTCCCTGTAAGGGCAAGGATACTCGAGAGAACATCGCGTGCAACTTCGGCATGCCCTACCCCGAAGGGTACCGCAAGGCGCTGCGGGCCATGCGGCTCGCCGAGAAGTTCGGCTACCCGGTGCTCAGCATCGTGGACACGCCGGCGGCATTTCCGGGTGACGCCGCGGAAGAGCGCGGGCAGGCCGAGGCCATCGCCCGTAACATCTGTGAGATGACGCGCCTGAGGGTGCCTGTGCTCGTGGTGATAACGGGCGAAGGGGGCAGTGGCGGCGCGCTGGCAATCGCGGTCGGCGACGAGGTACTCATGCTGGAACACGCCGTCTACACTGTGATCCCTCCCGAAGGGTGCGCTGCGATCCTCTGGCACGACGCCCGCCGCGCGAGAGAGGCCGCCTCCGCGCTGCGTCTGACCGCGCAGGAGATTGCCGCCCTGGGCGTCGTGGACGAGATCCTTCCCGAGCCGCACGGTGGCGCCCACCTTGACCCCCAGGCGGCCATCGCCGCGGTGCGGGAGGCGCTTCGCCCTCGGATGCAGGCTCTTGCCCGCCTTCCCGTGGAAGAACTCCTGCGGCGCCGGTACGCGAAGTACCGCGCCATGGGGTATTATGAGGAGTAATCATGAGCGACCGCATTGATTTCGACCAGGTAAGAGAGGTCATCCGCATCGCGGCGGAGTCGGATCTCATCGAGCTCGATGTTGAGAGTCCAACGCTCAAGGTCCGCGTCAAGAAAGCAGGACCCAACCCTGCTCCCGAAACGCCGGCGGCGGCAGCAGCGGCCGGCACAGCTCCCGACGCGAACGATCAGGACCGCCTTGAGACGGTCGCCGCTCCCATGGTGGGCACCTTCTTCCGGGCCAGCTCGCCGGAGGTGCCGCCGTTCGTCAAAGAAGGCGACCTCGTAGGCGAAGGCCAGGTAATCTGCGTAATCGAGGCAATGAAGCTCTTCAACGAGATCCAGGCCGAGAAGGGCGGGCGCATCGCCCGCGTGCTGGTTGACAACGCGTCGCCCGTCGAGTACGGCCAGCCCCTGTTCCTCCTCGACACGAGCGCCCGGGCCTAACCGATGTTCCGCAAGCTGCTCGTGGCCAACCGCGGGGAGATCGCCGTCCGCGTGATCCGCGCGTGCCGCGAGATGGGCATCTCCACCGTGGCCGTCTACTCTGAGGCCGACCGGACATCAATGCACGTCAAGATGGCCGACGAGGCGTTCTGCATCGGCCCGGCCCCCAGCGCCGGATCGTACCTGAACATACCCAACATCATGAGCACGGCCGAGTTGACCGGGGTGGATGCCATCCACCCCGGATACGGGTTCCTGGCCGAGAACCCGCGTTTTGCCGAGATTGTGGCGGACTGCAAGATCGCCTTTGTGGGCCCTCCTTCCCGGGCAATCGAGTTGATGGGTGACAAATCCGCCGCCCGCGGGCAGATGCAGAAGGCCGGCGTGCCGATCATCCCCGGCACCCACGGGACGGTATCGGGAGTGCGCGAGGCGCTGGAGGCCGCGCGGGGCACCGGCTATCCGCTTGTCATCAAGGCCGCGGCCGGGGGAGGCGGGCGGGGGATGCGCATCGCGCAGACGGCGGAAGACCTGCCGGGGGCGCTGCAGTCCGCCCAGCAAGAGGCCGAGGCGGCGTTCGGCGACGGGCGGGTGTACATAGAGAAGTACCTACAGGAACCGCGCCACATCGAGGTGCAGGTCCTCGCCGATGCCCACGGCGCGATCTTGCACCTGGGCACGCGCGATTGCTCGATCCAGCGCCGCCACCAGAAACTGATCGAGGAGTCCCCGCCGCCGCGTTTGCGCGAGCGGACGCTGGCCGCGCTCGGTCGCACCGCGGTCCGCGCGGCACAGTCAATCGGCTACGTCAACGCGGGCACGGTCGAGTTCCTGGTGGACACCCACGAGAACCTCTACTTCATGGAGATGAACACGCGCATACAGGTCGAGCACCCGGTCACCGAGGCGGTCACGGGGCTGGATCTGGTCAAGGAACAGATCCGAATTGCCGCCGGGGAGAAGCTGCGCTTCGGCCAGAGAGACGTGGAGTTCCGAGGCCATGCGCTGGAGTGCCGGATCAACGCTGAGGACCCCGGGCACGGCTTCCGGCCGTCTGCCGGAACGATTACCGGCTTCATTCCTCCGGGGGGCCCGGGAATCCGCGTGGACACCCACTGCTACCCGGGCTATGCCGTTCCGCCTCACTACGACTCGCTCATCGCCAAGGTGATCGCCTGGGGGCGCGACCGCGATGAGGCCGTCATGAGGATGCGCCGCGCCCTGCTGGAGTTCGATGTCGAGGGGATCCGCACGACGATCCCCTTCCATCTTAGGGTGCTCGACAACGCCTTCTTCCGCCGCGGAGAGGTGTACACGAACTTCGTGCAGCGACGCCTCGAGATGGACGCGCTCTAGGAGCGCACCCGCTCGTACACCACCGCCGCCGCGCCGATCACGCCGACGTCGTCACCCAGCGCAGCGGGCACAACCCGCACCGCGGCCCCCGGCCGCTCGAACGCCTCTGCCTGCACGATCCGCCGGACCGGCGCGAACAGCAGCTCTCCCGCCCGACTCACCCCGCCCCCGACGATCACCAGCGCCGGGTTGAGCAGGTTCACGAGGTTGGTGATGCCGACCCCCAGCGCCGCGGCCGCGCCCGCAAAGATCTCGCGGGCCAGCGGATCTCCTTCCTCGGCAGCGCGTGCGACCGCCTCCGCCGTGATCACCTCCGGCGGCACTTGGGAGAGCACCGTCGGACGGCCGCTCTCCACCGCCAGTCGCGCCTCCCTTGCGATCGCCGTGCCGGAGGCCAGTGCCTCCAGGCACCCGGCGCGGCCGCAGCCGCACAGTGGGCCCCCTCGCGCGATGACCATGTGTCCGACCTCGCCCGCGGTGCCGGAAGCGCCCCGGTAGAGGCGCCCCCCCAGGATCAAGCCGCCACCTATCCCGGTGCTGACGGTGAGGTAGACGAGGTCGTCCACTCCCCGCCCGGCCCCCACCCACCGCTCTCCCATCGCGGCGGCGTTGGCGTCGTTCTCAACGAAGGTGGGCACGCCCAGACGCTCCGCCATGCGCGCCGCCAGAGGGACGTCCCGCCAGCCGGACAGGTTGGGCGGCTCGAACACGATGCCGGAGTCCGGATCCAGGGGACCGGGCGCACCCACGCCCACGCCCAGGGCAGAGCGTGGGGCGACGCCGGATCGGTTCGACAGCTCGGCGACGCTGGCGACGATCGCCTCGATCACCTCATCCGGGCCCGTCGTTGGGGTCGCCACGCGCACGCGCGCGACCACCCGACCGCGCCCGTCCACCAGCGCGGTGAGGGTCTTCGTGCCGCCCAGATCCACACCGATCGCGTAATGTGGCATCCCCACACCTCCGCAGATCTCTTCGGGCCGCGCCCGTCGGCTCCTGGCGGCAGGCAGGACCAACAAGGAAGCTGCGCCGGGTATCCAGAAGTACACTGCGCGCCAGGACACAGGGAGGTGCACAGGTGCCCAACATGGTCACGTTCCTCACGTACGGCATCGCCATTGTCATCGCGGGCATGATCGTCCTAGGCTCTATCATCAAGATCGTCCGCGAATATCAGCGCCTGGTCATCTTCCGGTTCGGCCGCAGCAGAGGCCGCCGGGGACCGGGTATCGTGATCCTGATCCCGCTCGTGGACAAGGCGGTGTGGGTGGACCTCCGCGAGATGTTCCTGGAGATCCCCTCCCAAACCTGTATCACGCGCGACAACGCGCCGATCAACATTGACTTCCTCATCTACTTCAAAGTCGTGGACCCCGAGCACTCCGTCATCCAGGTGGCCGACTTCGCCGGCGCGGCCCGCGGCATCGCCACGACCACGCTGCGGGCGGTGATAGGCGACATCGCCCTCGACGACGTGCTGGCCCGCCGCGAGCAGATCAACCAGGTGCTGCGCGCGAAGCTGGACGAGGTCACCGAGCGCTGGGGCGTCAAGGTGACCACGGTCGAGATCCGGGAGATCCTGCCGCCCAAGGACGTGCTGGACGCGATGACCCGGCAGATGTCGGCCGAGCGCACCCGCCGCGCAGTCGTCACCGAGGCCGACGGCAAGAAGCAGGCCACGATTACCGTGGCCGAGGGCGACAAGCAGTCCGCCATTCTCCGGGCCGAGGGCGACCGCCAGGCGGCGGTCCTGCGCGCGGAGGGCTTTGCGCTGGCGCTCGACAAGATCTTCTCCATCGCCAAGACGGTGGACAGCAAGACGATGGCGCTGCAGTACCTGGAGACCCTCAAGAAGCTGGGCGAGGGCGCCGCGACCAAGTTCATCTTCCCGATGGAGTTCACCAAACTCCTCGCACCGCTGGCGGAGATGACCGAGAAAGGGTTCAAGGAAACGAAGGAAACATAGCCCAGACGGCGGCCGGTTGCCGGCCGCGGGCGTGATGACACAGGCGCCGCCTATCTAGAAGGGCGGCGCCTGGTATTCGCAGTCTGACGGAGTGATCCGCCGCCTTAGGATGTGCGCCTGAGCCTCTGCGACGCGTAGACGAGCAGTATCAACCCAAACCCCACCAGGTCCGTCACAATCCCCGGCTTGATCAGCGTGAACGCCGCCACCAGCATCGGAATGCGCTCCCACCATGCCATCCGCTTCAGGAGGTAGCCCTGCGTCGCGGCGACGAACGCCAGTAGCCCCACCAGCGCGGTGAGGACCACGTGCGCTCCGTGGGCAAACCCGCCGATGTTGATGAGTAGCAGCTCAGGATTGAAGATAAACATGAACGGCAGGATGGCCGTGCGCATGTCGTAGATGAAGCCCTGGATCCCGGTCTTTATGGGGTCCGACCGGGCAATCGCCGCTGCCGCGTACGCGGCCAGCCCAACCGGGGGCGTGTCGTCGGCCAGGATGCCGAAGAAGAACACGAACAGGTGGATGGCCACGATCGGGATGTCCATACCCGCGGCCTTGGTCAGGTTGACGATGACCGGCGCGACCAGCGCGGCCATGACGATGTAGTTGGCTGTGGTGGGCAGGCCCATCCCCAGTATGAGCGAGGCAACAGCGGCAAGGACGAGGACGATGATGATGTTGCCGCCGGAGAGCGTCTGTACGATGCTGGTGAGCCCGAAGCCCAGGCCGGTCATCGTCACGATGCCCACGATGATCCCCGCCGCTGCGGTCGCGATCGCTATGGTGACCATGTTGCGCGCCCCGGCCTCGAATCCGCCTACAACGGCCGTCCAGGCCTGGCGCAGGCCGCGGACGGCCCCATCCCTGACGCGGACCGCACGCCAGAGTTCCTGAACGAAGATGAGGCCGATCAGCAGGAACATGGCGTTGAGCGCGCTGCGTTCAGGGGTGAGCCGGATGATGATCAATGAGTAGAGCAGGTAGATGACCGGGATCAGGTAGTGCAGCCCCGAGAACAGGGTCGGCCAGAAGAGCGGCAGTTCGGCCCTGGGCAGGCTCTTGATGTCGAGCTTAAGGGCCTCCAGGTGCACCACGTAGAACAGCGCGATGTAGCTCAGCACCGCCGGAACCGCCGCGTAGACGATCAGCTTCGCGTACGGAATCCCCAGGAAGTCCGCCATGATGAACGCCGCGGCACCCATTACCGGCGGCATGAGCTGCCCGTTGGTGGAGGCGGCCACCTCGGTGGCCGCCGCCTTCTCGGGCGTGTACCCCACGCGCTTCATCAGCGGGATCGTGAAGGTGCCGGTGGTCACCACGTTGGCGATCGAGGAACCCGAGATGATCCCGGTCAGCATGCTCCCAACTACCGCTGCCTTGGCAGGCCCGCCGCGGAAGGTGCCGAGCAGGCTGTAGGCCAGGTCTACGAAGAACCGGCCGGCCCCTGCTTTGTCCAGCAGCGAGCCGAAGAGGACGAACAGAAACACAAAGGTGGCCGACACCCTGATCGGCGTGCCCCAGATCCCCTCGGCGGTCAGGTAGAGTTGCTGAACAATCTGGCTCCAGCGATATCCGGCGTGGAGGAAGAGAACGTCAGGGGGGCGTATGGGCACGATCCCAGATGGCCCCATGGCGGCATAGAAGATCAGCACGCCGGCGATAATCGGGAGTGCAGGGCTCACCACGCGGAATGAGGCGATGAACAGCACCACCAGGGTGATGGTGCCCATGACCACGTCGCGCTGAATCGGCACGCCGCCCCGCACCGCGATAATGCCGTAGTAGTCCGCCACGATGTACATGGCGCCGACGACCCCCAGGATCGCCAGCGCCCAGTCGGCCAGCGGCACGTGATCCCGAGGGCCCCGTCGGGACGGATAGGCGAGGAATGCCAGCGCGAAGGCGAACGCCAGGTGAATGGGGCCCAGGCGCAGCGGATCGATCCTGCCGCTCCACGTCGCCCAGACCTGAAACACGCTCCAACCGACCGCCAGGAGGAACAGCAGCCATCGCTGCCACGCAATCCTGGGGGCCCTTGCCCCGAACTCGACTGCCTGCCTTATTTCCTCAGCCTTGGCCACAGTTTTGTCCATGATCATCGGCGCCTCGATTCCTTCCGCGGCGAGAAAAGGCCCGGCCCCAGGGAGGGGCCGGGCCCAGCGGTATGTGGTTATTTAGGTGGCAGCAGCCGCTCAGGGATCCTGGTGTTCTTCTCCTGGTAGAACCGCACCGCGCCGGGATGCAGCGGGATGGCCATGCCCTCCAGCGCCTTCAAGGGATGGAAGTAGCGCTCCAGGTTGGAGTGGAGCCCCCGGAACTCCTCGACCTTTTCATCCAGCAGGAGCTTGGTGACCCGGTACACGACGTCCGCGGACAAGTCGCTGGACGTCACCAGGGATGCCAGCACCGTCACGGTCACAACGGGCGCGTCCACGCCCCTGTAAACCCCCGTCGGGATGCCAAACGCGCTGTAGAACGGGTACTTCTCCCTGATGTCGCGAAGCTTCATCGCGTCGATCGCAAGGAACTCGATGGGCGCGGTCAGGGCCGCCTGCATGATCGCCGCGTTCCCCAATCCCACGGTGTAGAACATGGCGTCAATGCGCCCATCTGTGAGCAGCTGCACGCCAGTCGTGGCCGACCCGCGCACCGCCTGCCCCAGGTCGGCAAAGGTCAGCCCGTAGACCTCGAGCACCTGCTTGGAGTTCTGCTCCGCGCCGCTGCCCACATCTCCGACGTAGACCTGCTTGCCCTTCATGTCGGCCACGGTCTTGATTCCGCGGTCCCGCCGCGCCAGGATGTGGATCGGCTCCGGGTACAGCACTGCCATGCCCCGCAGCTTACGGGTGGGCTTGCCGATGAACGCCTCGACGACCGTCCCGCCGTAGGCATAAAACGATATGTCGTTCTGGGCCAGCGCCATCTGCAGCTCGCCACCCTGGATCGCTGTGACGTTGAAGACGCTGCCGCCGGTGGAGCGAGCGTTGGACCTCCATCCGATGTTGGCGTCGTTGATCATCTTCGCCATGCCGGTTGCGATCGGGAAGTAGACTCCCGTGGTCCCACCGGATCCTATCGTGAGAAACCCAGTCTGGGCCGAAACGCCCGCCGCGAGGGCGAGCACCAGCAGGGATGTCAATACCAGCATGCGGTGCTTCATCCTGCGTTCACCTCCTGGAGTCCGATCGTGCAGTCATGGGGCGGGTGGATGTGCGTACGGCGTGTACGGTGCACCTTCAGAATATACCGTGCCGGCCAGAGGGCCGTCAACCCGCGCGCAGCGAGCCGGCAACAGGAGGAACTTCCGACGGGCGGGGAGGAAGTATCTCCGAGTTGGGTAGGAGCTTCGCAGGGGGAGGACTCAGGGGGAGGACTATGGAACACCAGCGGATTATTGACGTCATTGCGCTCGCCCAGCGGCTCGTGCGCGATCACCTGGCGGTGCGGGCCGGGGAGCGCGTCCTGATCGTCGCCGATCCGGCCACCGAGCGCGCGATCTACCTGGCGTTGGCCGGGGCCGTCCAGGCCGCGGGCGCCGAGTACACTGTGGCGATCATGCCCACCAGGACCTCTAAGGAGGCCACGCATCTCACCGCGGCCATAGAGAGCGCGCTCCTGGCCTCGGACGTGCTCATCGGCGTCACCAGATCGTCCGGCGCCCCCACCTACTCCCGCAAGGTCGCGGAGTTGCTGGTCGCGCGGCGCATCCGGTCGCTGTCCATGGTGATGCGCGACCTGGACAACTACCTGACCGGATCGGCCACCGCCGACTACGAGGCGCTGGAAGCGCTGGGGCAGCGCGTGGCCGCGCTCTGGGCCGCGGCGTCGGAGATTCACATAGTCACGCAGGCGGGGACCGACCTTCGCGCGGGCGTCACGCACGAACCGGTGATGGGCCAGACGGTAATCGTAGAGTGCGGCCTGGCCCGGGAACCCGGCAGGGAAGCAGCTTTCTCAGACGGCGAGGTCTCCCAGCGTCCCAGGTTGGGAACCGCCCGCGGCGTTGTAGTGGTGGATGGGCCGGCGGCGGGCCTGCGCGGAAGCGACCCCTTCGTCCTGGAAGTTGCGGACGGGACCATCGTGCGTGTTTCCGGTGCAGGCGGGCGGACCCGCCAGCTAGAGTCGGTCTTCCGTTCGATCCCCGGTGCGCGCCATCTCGCCGAGATCGGCATCGGACTCAACGCCAGCGCGCTGCGGTCCGGTGACTTCGAGGAAGAGAAGAAGGCGCTGGGCAACGTGCATCTCGGTCTGGGTGACGACATCTTCTACGGCGGCACGCATGCCTGTTCCCTCCACTGGGACCTGGTGCTCTACGACGCCACGGTCTCGCTGGATGGTCAGGAGCTGTTCCGGGACGGCAGGCTCCTGCTCCCGGACCCCTCCGCATGAGGTCTCTCGAGGGACTCACCGTCCTCGATCTCACGCGGGTGCTCGCGGGCCCGTTCTGCACGCAGATCCTCTCAGATCTGGGCGCCGCGGTCTGGAAGATCGAGCCCCCTTGGGGCGATGACACACGAGGCTGGGGCCCGCCGTTCGTCGAAGGAGAGAGCGCCTACTACCTATCCGCCAACCGCGGCAAGCAGAGCATCGCGGTCAACCTGAGGTCCAGGCGCGGCCAAGCAGTTGTGCGGGAACTCGCCCTGCGCGCCGATGTCCTCGTGGAGAACTTCAAGCCGGGCGACCTCGCAAGGGCAGAGCTCGACTACGCCAGCTTGGCGCCGCTCAATCCCGGTCTGGTCTATGCCTCCATCACGGGATTTGGCCATGACGGACCCCGGGCCGACGAGCCCGGCTACGACCTCGCGCTTCAAGGAATGACCGGCATAATGAGCGTGACCGGGGAGCCGGGCAGGCCGCCGGTCAGGGTTGGGGTCGCTTGGATTGACGTGCTCACCGGCCTGGTCGTCGCCATTGGGATCCTGGCCGCGCTGCGCGACCGGGATCGCCGTGGGCAGGGACAGCACCTCGATCTATCGCTGTTCGACGTCGGCCTTATGTGCATGGCCAACCAGGCCCAGAGCTACCTCCTGAGCGGAGCGCCGCCGGGACGGCTGGGCAGCGCCCACCCTCAAATCGTACCCTACCAGGCGTTTCAGGCCCTCGACGGGTGGTTCATCCTTGCTGTGGGAAACGACTCCCAGTATCGGAAGATGGCCGAGGCGATCGGGCAGGAAGCGCTCGGAGCGGACGCCCGGTTCCAGACCAATGAGGATCGGGTGCGCAATCGTGAAGCGATCGTGGAAGCGCTCGCCACCGCCTTCGCCGCCCGGCCCCGGGACGAGTGGCTCCAGGTCCTAAAGACCGCAGGGGTTCCGGCTGCGCCCGTATGGGACCTGCGAGAGGCGTTCGCGGACCCGCACGCGCGGGCGCGGGATGTGATCTGGAAGGTTAGTCACCCGACCCTTGGCGAGATCCCGCTGGTGGCCAACGCCCTTGGGCACATGCGCGGCACGCCGGCGGCGCCGGGCGCGCATCCTCCGCTGCTGGGAGAGCACACGCGGGCGGTCCTGGCAGAGGTGCTCGGTATGCCTCCGGAGGAGATTGCGTCCCTCGAAGCAGAGGGCGCCATCCTGGCGCGGGCACAGCGGGCCTAGACGATCGCTGCCTGGATTGTCGCTGCCTAGATGATCGCCTTGTGAGTCTCCGTCTCGAACAGGTGCATCTTCCGCATGTCCAGGACGACCTCGGCCGGCTGCCCCATTCGTGCCGAACTGTGGGCGTCCACACGGGCGACGATCGTGGTTGGCCCGGTGCTCAGATAGAGAATGACATCTGAACCCAGCGGTTCGTGCACCTCCACCATGGCCGGGAGCACCCAAGCAGGGTTAGGATCGCGCGCGAAGGCCAGGTCCTGGATGTCCTCCGGGCGAATTCCGAAGACCACCGGCTTGCCCGTCCAATCCTTCGCGAGCGCCGCCAGGTCAGGGGGCATCTCAATGGCAAACGACCCGCAGTCCACCATGAGCGCGCCGTTACGTGGTGCCAGTGTGGCCTCGACGAAGTTCATGGCCGGGCTACCGATGAACCCGGCGACAAACAGGTTCGACGGCTTCTCGTAGAGGTTGAGCGGGCTGTCCACCTGCTGAACCAATCCGTCACGCATCACGACGATGCGGTCGCCCATGGTCATGGCCTCAACCTGGTCGTGAGTAACGTAGATGGTCGTCGTCTGAAGCCGGGCCTGCAGCTTCTTGATCTCCGCGCGCGTCTGCACCCTAAGCTTCGCGTCGAGGTTGGAGAGCGGCTCGTCCATCAGGAAGACCTGTGGCTCTCGCACGATCGCCCGCCCCAGGGCCACGCGCTGGCGCTGTCCGCCCGAGAGCTGCTTGGGCTTGCGGTCGAGCAGCCCCTCGATGCCCAGCATCCCCGCGGCCTCTTTGACCCGGCGGTCAATCTCGGGCCGCGGGTACCGGCGCAGCCGCAGGCCGAACGCCATGTTGTCGTACACCGACATGTGGGGGTAGAGCGCGTAGTTCTGAAAGACCATCGCGATGTCGCGGTCCTTCGGAGCCACATCGTTGACCAGGCGGTCACCGATGAAGATGTTGCCCGCGGTCGCCTCTTCCAGCCCGGCGATCAACCGGAGCGCCGTCGTCTTCCCGCACCCCGAGGGACCTACAAGCACCGTGAACTGCCGGTCTGGGATCTCCAGCGTTACGTCGTTTACCGCGGTAACAACGCCGAACTTCTTGCTCACCTGTTCGAGGTAGACGCGAGCCATTCGAACGCCTCCGTATCCTTCCGGATCCTGCAAAGGTGCTCCCTGTTAGTATTCCGCGGGAAAAGGTGCCTTCCTGCCTGGTCAGCGGCCTCCCAGCCGACGCTTGATCTCCGAGATGATCTCCACCGGGGTCGGATCCACCCCGACCAGCACCGCCAGATAGACGCTGACCAGATCGCCGAACAGGATCAGGGAGAGCAGGCGCGCCAGCAGGCCGGTCCCCTGCGACCAGACCTCGGTTACGCCGTCGAACCTTCTCGCCAACAACTCCCGCGTGATCTCGACCCTGAGCGCGTTGCGGGCCCCCTCGTCCCGATCCCGGAGGAGCACGGCGTGCAGGCGCGGGTGTCCTACGCGGACCCCCTCCCACCCGACCGTCTCGTTGTGGTTGAGTTCGGGAAAGGCATTCCAGCACGCGAAGACCTTGCTGTTCTCGTTGAGCTGTGTCTTCCAGCGCTGGGCCACCGGCTCAAACTGGGAAGAGGAAGCGTACACGACGGGAACCGCGCCTTCCAGCGCCACGGCCAGTGCTTTTGCGGGGTTCTCACCGGAATGCGCCTCCGGCCCCCACCGTACGACCAGCTCGCCCAGCACGGCGGCGGCCTCGCGGACCTCGGTCTCGGTGACACCGCCGATACCCAACCGGCCGGTGATGCGGAGCACCGGCATCAGAATGTGCGGAAGGGCCGCGCGCGGCGGGAGCCCGGGCGGCACGCGCACGACCGGGTGGCCGGAGGCAGCGGCGAGGCCGGCCAGCGTCCCTCCGGAGGTCACGGCGACGACCGAAGCGCCGGCGGCGTGGGCCTCCTGGTAGGCGGCCAGCGTCTCCTCGGTGTTCCCGGAGTAGGAGCACGCGAAGACCAGCGTATCGCGTCCGACGAACGCCGGCAGGCGGTAGTCCTTGACGACAACCACTGGGACGGCGGCGATCGGAGCCAGCAGCGCGCGAAGGAGGTCGCCGCCGATGCCGGACCCACCCATCCCACTGACGACCACCGCGCGGGGACTCACCGGGGTCAGCGCCAGATCGGATGCCGCTTCCCAGCCCTCGGCGGCCATCGTACCCAAACGCCGGACCAGGCCCAGCATCCCGCCGGGGTCCAGGCGGGCGATCTCCCTGCGGTCGTCAAGAACCATCGGGTACCTGTTCGGACGCGCGCCAAGGATTCCTTTGCCCGGACTCACGGCGCTGGGAGAGGGGCGCGGGAGGCGGCAGCGAACCCATCCACGATGACCATGGACGCGGCTCCTCGGACACGGATCATCTCGGGCGCGGATCTCAGGCGGTTGCTCGTGCTGCGCGACCGGCTGCGCGGTGAGATCGTGGTGAGAGGCCGGCGGCAGCGGCAGGAGGTGCTCCGCGCGATGGAGCAGGCGCGCCAGCTCCGGCTCCACGGCCGCGCAGTCCCCTATCAGGTGCCGGCGATGACCTCGTCCGAACTGCTGCGCGAGATCAAATGGCGGCTGGATGCCGCGTCGCTGGAGGAAGCCACCGCGGCCGCCCGCGTCCTGGACTCGGCCAGAAGGAGAGCCCGCGGTGCTAGCTGAGTCCGGCCGGATCGGCCGCGCGATCAACGCCCTGCTGAACCCTGCCAGGATCGAGGCGATGGTGGAGGCGGTCATTGCGGTCGCGGTAATTGCCGCGGGCCTCCGATTGGCCCTGTACCTGGCCACAGCGGTGCTGCAGCGGTGGCTGCGGCCCGACGACCCGCGCAGAGACCCCGAGCGAGCGGTCCAGGTCCGCACGTTAGCCCCGTTGCTTGGGAGCGCGCTCCGATATCTCTTCTACTTCACCGCCGCGGTCATGATCCTGGACAGGCTGGGCGTCAACGTCGCGGCGATTCTGGCCAGCGCAGGAATTGTCGGGATAGCCATCGGGTTCGGGGCGCAGCACCTCATACGCGACGTAATCGCCGGGTTCTTCCTGATCTTCGAAGGGCTGATCCAGGTGGGCGACGTTGTTCGCGTCGGCGAGGTCACGGGCACGGTGGAGCGGATCCATCTGCGGACCACGCAGGTCCGCCAGTTCTCCGGCGAGCTGGTCACGATTCCCAACGGAGAGATTCAGCGGTTCGGCAACATGAACCGCGGGTTCATGAGGGCGATGGTGCAGATCGGCCTTGCGTATGAGGCGAACCTGGAGCGCGCCATCGCCGTGATGCACCAGGTCGGCGAGGCCTGGGCTGCCGATCACCCGGACCTGGTGCTGGCCCCGCCCGAGGTGCAGGGAATCATGGAGTTCGGCGCGTCGGAGGTGCAGGTGCGCATGGTGGTCATGGTAAGGCCGCTGACCCAGTGGGATACGGAGCGCCGGCTCCGCGTGCTGCTGAAGGCCGCATTTGAGGCCGCGGGCATTGAGATAGCCTTCCCGCGCCAGGTGGTGTATCTGCGATGAGGGTGCTGATCACCGGAGGCGCCGGGTTCATAGGCTCCCACATCACCGACGCCCACCTCGCCCGCGGGGACGAGGTGATCGTGGTGGATTCGCTGGTCGCCGGCAGGCGGGAGTTCGTAGGGACGGCGGCGCGGTTCTATCAGATGGACGTTCGCGATCCGGGATTGCGCGAGGTCTTCGAGCGAACACGCCCCCAGTTGGTAAACCACCATGCCGCCCAGGTGTCGGTAAGCGTCTCGGTGCGGGAGCCGCTGCAGGACGCCGAGATCAACGTCCTCGGCACGCTGAGGATGGCGGCGCTGGCCGCGGAGTACGGGGTCGAGCAGTTCATCTTCGCCTCCACCGGCGGAGCACTGTACGGCGAACCGGAGCTGCTGCCGGCGGACGAGGCGACCCCGATCCTTCCAATGAGCCCCTACGGCTGCGCCAAGGCGGCCGCGGAGGGCTACCTGGGGCTCTACCGGCGCCTGCACGGACTCCCCGTCTGCTGCCTGCGCTACGCCAACGTCTACGGCCCGCGCCAGGACCCGCACGGCGAGGCCGGCGTTGTGGCGATCTTCGCGCGGGCGTTGCTGGCCGGGGAGTCTCCCACCATCTTCGGCGACGGCGAGCAGACGCGCGACTTCGTCTGCGTGGACGACGTCGTGCGCGCGAATCTCCTGGCGGCCGACCGCCGGGTGGAGGGTGCCTTCAACATCGGCACCGGAAGGGGCACCTCGGTCAACACGGTCTTTCGCGTCCTGGCCGGGAAGATCGGCGCGAATGTCTCGCCACTCCATGCTTCCCCGCGATCCGGCGACGTTCGCCACATTCGGCTCGCCCCAGGGGCCGCGCTCCGACACCTGGGCTGGGCACCGATGGTCTCACTGGAAGACGGCTTGGCTGCCACTGCCGCCTGGTTTGCACGGCAGACAGGGTAACGGCGCCCATGAAGGATTTTGTCTGCCCGGACAATAAGTGAGTCGGAGGCGCCATGGCCCCTTCGCGCGGGAACTTCTTGCTGGTTCTCCACTCACACCTGCCCCTGGTCCTTGGGCACGGCAGGTGGCCGCACGGGAGCGACTGGCTGTGTGAGGTGGCGATCGGGTGCTACCTGCCGCTGATCGAGGTGTTTGAACGCCTCAGCACCCGCGGCCGCCGTTCTCGCGTAACGCTGAACATCACCCCGATCCTCGCCGAGCAACTCGCGCACCCATCTTTCCCGCCGGAGATGGAGGCGTTCCTCCGACAGCGGCTGGAATCGGCCGAGGAGAACCGCGTCCACTTCGAGCGCAACGGGCTGCCGGACCTCGCGGGCCTTGCGCAGTTGTGGGAACAGATCTACCGAAACACTCTCAGCCGGTTCCACGCCTTGGGGGGCGACCTGCTGGGCGCCATCAGACGGTTGGCCGAGGCCGGGGTGATCGAGTTGATCACATCGGCCGCGACCCACGGATACCTTCCTCTCCTGGGACGCGAGGAGTCGGTTGATTTGCAGTTGCGCACCGGCAAAGCGGCGCACCTGCGGCACTTCGGTGCCCCCCCGCGCGGCGCCTGGCTGCCGGAGTGCGGGTACCGCGCGCGCTACGAGTGGACGCCGCCGGCCGGCCCGCTGGCGGGCAAGGTGCGATGGCGACGGCGCGGGGTCGAGGAGTTCCTCGCTGCGCACGACCTGGAGTTCTTCGTCACCGACTCCCACCTGCTGCGGGGCGGCGTGCCCCTGTCGTTCTACGGCGACCACTACCCGGCGCTGCGGGCCCTGGCCGCGGGCGCGGAATACCCCACGTACTCCCGCGACCGAAGCCCGTACCGGCCCTACTCCGTCGCTTCGCGCGGCGGGAACGGCAGCGCCGTGGCCTTCACGCGCGATCCGCGGACCACCATGCAGGTGTGGAGTAGGGAGGCCGGGTACCCAGGCGATCCCATGTACCTGGAGTTCCACAAGAAGCACTTCCCCGGCGGGATCCGCTACTGGCGGGTCACCGACGCCCGCGGCGACCTGGGGTCCAAACTGTCCTACGACCCGCAGGCCGCGCATGCGGCCGCCCGAGGGCACGCCGAGCACTTCGCCCGGATAGTCGGCGAACTCGCGGAAACCGAGGCGCACAAATCAGCGTGGCCGGTCGCGGTCTGCAACCCCTACGACACGGAGCTGTTCGGACACTGGTGGTTCGAGGGGCCGGCGTTCCTTGAGGAGATCCTGGAGCGGCTCCCCGCAGCCGGTGTCGAGCCCGAGTCGTTGGGTGGGTACCTCGACCGCTGCCCGCAGCCGGAGGTGATCACCCTGCCCGAAGGATCGTGGGGCGAGGGAGGCGACCACCGGGTCTGGCTCAATCGCGACACCAGGTGGACCTGGGAGATGGTGTACGCGGCGGAAGAGGAGTTCTGGTCCGTCGCCGGCGACCCGGCATGGGAAGGCAACTCGTTCCTCCGGCGGGTGGTGGCCCAACTGGCCCGCGAGCTGTTGCTCCTCCAGTCGTCGGACTGGCAGTTCCTGATTACCACCTGGGCGGCCCGCAACTACGCCGAAGCGCGGTTCGCCGAGCACTACGCCCACTTCACGCGGCTGGGACACCTGCTGCACCGGGTAGCCGAGGGGCAGCCGGTGCAGAAAGATGACGAGTTGTTCCTGGCCGCGCGGGAGGCACAGGACTTCCCGTTCCCCGACGTGCTCGATCACGTGCGCGCCGCGCGGGAGGTGAAGTCGCTGTGACACTCCGGACCCGGCCGTACCGGCCGCGCGTCCTGGCGTTCGTCCTGGCCGGAGGCCGCGGCGAACGGCTGGAGCCGCTCACCCGTGATCGGGGCAAACCGGCGGTGCCCTTCGGCGGCAAGTACCGGATCGTGGACTTCGTGCTGTCCAACTTCGTCAACTCGGGGATCTACGCGATCTATGTGATGGTCCAGTACAAGGCGCAGTCGCTGCTGGAGCACCTGCGCGTGGGCTGGCGGTTCGGAGGCCTCCCTGACCAGTTCGTAATCGCGGTCCCCCCCCAGATGCGCTGGGGCGAGTCATGGTATAGCGGGACCGCCAACGCGGTCTACCAGAACCTGAACCTGCTGCGGGACTTCAATCCGGACATCATCATGATCTTCGGCGCCGACCACATCTACCGGATGGACCTCAACCAGATGCTGGCCTTCCACCTGGACTGCAGGGCCCAGCTCACCGTCGCTGCGCGACCGGTACCGATCGACGAGGCCTCCGAGTTCGGCATCGTCGAGACCGACGGAGCCGGGCGGATCGTCGGGTTCGAGGAGAAACCGGCGCAGCCGCATCCGATGCCCGCGGATCCTACAAAAGCCCTGTCCTCGATGGGCAACTACGTCTTCAATCGCGACATCCTGGTCGAGACGCTCATCGAGGATGCCCGCCGCAGCACCGACCACGACTTCGGGCGGACGATCATCCCGGAACTTCACCCGTACGCTGAGGTCTTCGCATACAACTTCTTTGACAACGAGATCCCGGGCTCCAAAGCCCACGAGGAGCGCGGATACTGGCGTGACGTGGGAACGATTGGAGCGTACTGGCACGCGCAGATGGACCTGCTTGGCACCACGCCGGTGTTCGATCTCGATAACCCTCAGTGGCCCATCCACACGAGCGCATACAGCGGCCCGCCGACCCACCTGGTCGGCGGGGAGATCACCGACTCGCTGCTCGGCGAGGGAACCCGGGTGGAACGCGCCACCGTCCGCCGCTCGATCCTGGGCCGCGGCGTCCGGATCGGTGAAGGTGCACTGATAGAAGAGTCCGTCGTGATGGGCCACACGACGGTCGGAAGGGGCGCGCGGCTGCGGCGCGCCATCGTTGACCGCCACAACACGATCCCCGACCATGCGGAGATAGGCATCGACCCGGCCCGGGACGCCCAGCACTACAAGGTTGACGCCTCGGGCATCGTCGTGCTGCCGCGAGGCGCAACCCGCTACACCTCGTGAGCGCGTTGATCTGCATCCACGGGCATTTCTACCAGCCCTCGCGCGAGAACCCCTGGCTGGAGCACGTGGAGGTGGACGACTCTGCGGCGCCCTACCACGACTGGAACGCGCGCATCGCCGCCGAGTGCTACGCGCCCAACGCCGCCGCACGGATCCTCGACGCGCAGGGCCTAATCGAGCGTATCGTCAACAACTACTCGGCGATCTCCTTCAACCTGGGACCGGCCCTGGCTGCCTGGCTCGAACACAACGCCCCAGAGGTCTACGGTCAGATCCTGCGCGCGGACCGGGATGGTCTAGCGGCCCTCGGGTACGGTAACGCGATAGCGCACCCCTACACGCATGTAATCCTGCCGCTGGCCTCGCGGCAGGATAAGATGACACAGATCCGATGGGGAATCGCGGACTTCACGCGCCGGTTCGGCCGGCCGCCGGAAGGGATGTGGCTGCCCGAAACCGCGGTGGATCGCGAGACCCTTGCCGTGCTCGCCGAGTGCGGGATTGCCTTCACGATCCTGGCTCCGCATCAGGCGGCGCGCGTGCGCGCGGCCCCTGCCGGTGAATGGGTGGAGGTGCGGCCCGAAGTACTGGACGTCACGCGGGCGTACCTGTGCCGTCCGGCGGCGGGGCTGCGTATCGCCCTGTTCTTCTACGATGGCGCGTTGTCCCGTGAGATCGCGTTTGGCAGCCTGCTGAACAGCGGAGAGGGACTGGCCGGCCGGCTGGCAGGGGTAGCTGCCGACGCCGGGTGGGCAGGCGGCCGGGTGGTGCACGTGGCCACGGACGGCGAGACCTACGGCCACCACCACCGTTTCGGGGAGATGGCTCTGGCGTACGCGGCCGAGGTGTTCGAGCGCAACGGTAGCGGGCGCCTCACGAACTACGCCGCGTTCCTGGCAGATCACCCGCCCACGCACGAGGCGGAAATCCGCGAGCGCACCTCGTGGTCGTGTGCCCACGGCATCGAGCGGTGGCGGTCCGACTGCGGCTGCCGCACCCGACCCGACTGGCACCAGCGCTGGAGGGCGCCGCTGCGCGCGGCCCTGGACTGGCTGAAAGCCGCATCCGACGCGCTGTTCGAGGAGGTCGGCGCCCGGGTATTCCACGACCCGTGGGCCGCGCGCGACGCCTATGTTGACGTGGTGTTGGACCGCAACGAGGCCGCTCTGGCACGGTTCCTGACGGTGCAGGCCCTGCGGCGCGGTGACCCACAGGACCGCCGCACCGCGTTGCGACTGCTGGAGCTCCAGCGGCACGCGATGCTGATGTTTGCCTCCGACGGCTGGTTCTTCGACGAGATCTCGCGGGTCGAGACGGTGCAACTGTTGCGACACGCGGCCCGGGTGATCCAGCTTGCCGGTCAGGTGGACCTTGATGGGCGTGAGGACCGTGCGCTCGAGACATCGTTCCTCGACCGGCTGCGCGGGGCGGAGAGCAACCTGCCGATCTTCCGGAACGGTGAGACCGTCTACGACCGCCTGGTGCGCCCGGCGATGGTGGACGCACGCCGCGCCGCCGCCCACTATGCCATCATGTCGCTCTTTGTGGAGTTCCCGGACGATGCGCGACTGTACACCTACCGCGCGGCGCGTCGGGGACTGCGCCGGCTGGCCCGCGGCCCCCTCACCCTGCTGATCGGGCGCGTCGAGATAACCGAGACGCTGATCGAGCAGGCGCACTCCTTCTCGTTCGCCGTCCTCCACATCGGCGGCACCGACGTCCACTGCTGCGTGGCAGCCGGCTGGAGTGACGACGCCCATGCCACGGTGGCCGACGCGCTGACCACGGTGTTCGAGGGGGGAACGGTTACCGAGGTCATCCGGCGGATGGACGAGATCTTCGGACGGCAGTTCTACACACTGCGCGACCTGTTTACCGAGGAACGGCGCCAGGTGCTGGCCCGCCTCTCGGAGGAGACCGTCGCGCACCTCGAGGCGTCCTACCGGCGGCTCTACCACGAGAGCCGCGGCCTGATGGAGACGCTCCGCGACGCCGAGGTGCCGGTGCCGCGCGAGTTCGCCGCGGCGGCGGAGTTCATCCTGACCGCCGATCTCCGCAGGGCGCTGGCTACGCCGGGCGCACTCGGCGCCACGGCATGGGATGCGCTCGTTGAGCTGCGTTCGTGGGGACTGGCGTTGCCGGCCGAGGAGTTCGAGCCGCTGCTGCGCGAGCGCATCGAGCGCCGCCTGCGCGACGCCAACGGGCTCTTTCTCGTGGAGAACTTGGCGGACGTGGACCGCACGCTCGACTTCGCCCGCGACGCCGGCATCACCGTTAACCTGTGGCAGGCCCAGAACCTGTTCGAGGAACGGTTCGCCCCGCGGCTGGGCGAGGCGGGCGCAGCCGCCGAAGGGGCCGCTCGGGTCGCCCTGGAAGCCACGGCCGCGCGCCTTTACTTCAACCTGGACGCGCTGCGGTTGCGGGCTGAGGGCGGTCCAGCCACGGCGCACGGCCCGACAGAATATTGACATTCATCGAATTATCCTGCAAGCTGGTCTTATGAAGACCATCGAGGATCGCCCTGCCGAGGTCGCCTGCTGTCCTGAGTGCGGGTGCCGATCTCACGCCGACCTCCTGGACCGCGCCGCGGTGGATGCCGGCGCAGCCCTGCTTGCAGCGCTGGGCGACCCGGTCCGCCTGGGCATCGTCGAGCTCCTTGCCCGTCACGCCAGGATGTGCGTCTGCGACATCGCTGGGGCGTTCCCGGTCGGCCAGCCTACAATCTCGCACCACCTGCGGCTGCTGCGCGAGGCCGGGCTGGTGGACGTAGTGCGCCGGGGAAACTGGGCTTTCTACGGTCTGCGCCGGGAAGCACTGAAGCAGGTGGCCCGGCAGATCCTGGACCTGATGTGATATTGAGAAGCATCGAATAATAGGATACCCCGATGACAGCCGCGACGATCTCTGAATGCCGCGCATCCGATCTGGATGAGGTGCTGGCGCTGCTTGCATCCGCCGGTCTCCCTGGTGTCGGGTGCCCGAGCATCTCGACGGATTCCTCATCGTCTGCGAGGACGGCCGGCTTGTGGCGACGGCTGGATTGGAGGATCATGGCACCGTCGGGATCCTGCGCTCAGTCGCGGTCGTGCCCGGCTGCCGCGGCCGCGGGGTCGCGGCGACGCTCGTGCGCGCGATCATCGGCCGATCCCACGCGAAGGGGCACGAGGCCCTCTACCTGCTTACGAATGCCGCCGAGTTCTACTTCGAGCGGTTCGGCTTCCAACGGGTCGAGCGGGCGCAGGTCCACCCTGCGGGGCTCGCATCGGGACAGTTCGTTGAGAAGGCCTGCGAGCAATCCACGGTAATGGTGCTGGAGCACAAACGATCAGGGAGGGTTTCTATGAACGAGCACGCGATCCGCGAAGCAGTGCGAGAACGCTACGCCCGCGCCGCAACGGCCGGAACGCCATGTTGCGAGGGGACCAGGCACAGCGGCACAGCGGCTTCCTGCTGCGACGGGGTCGAGCAGCGTGTCACCCCGACCTCCTGTTGCGCTCCTGCGCCGATCACCTTCGCAGACGGCCGCGCAGTGCCCGAGGAGATCGTCGGCACGTCGCTGGGCTGCGGTGCGCCAATCGAGGCGGCCGCGCTGAAACCCGGTGAGACGGTCGTGGACCTGGGCAGCGGCGCCGGGCTGGACGCTCTCCTGGCGGCGAGCCTGGTTGGACCGAGCGGCCGGGCGATCGGGGTGGACATGACCCCTGAGATGATAGCGAAGGCCCGCGCCAACGCAAGCCGTCTAGGCGCTGCGAACGTTGAGTTCCGGCTGGGAGAGATCGAACACCTGCCGCTGCCCGACGCCTGCGCCGACGTCCTGGTGAGCAACTGCGTCATCAACCTGCTGCCGGACAAACGGCCGGCGTTCTCCGAGGCGTTCCGCGTGCTGCGGCCGGGTGGTCGGCTCGTGGTCTCCGACATCGTGAGCGCCGCCCCGGTGCCCGACGAGTTCAAGACGCCGGAGCTCTGGAGCGCGTGCCTGGCCGGGGCTCTGCCCGAGGCAGACTACCTTGGGCTCATCGCGGGGGCCGGCTTCACCTCGGTCGAGGTGCTATCCAAGCGAGGGTGGAATGCCGCCGGACTGTTCAGCGCGACGGTGCGCGCGGTGAAGCCCAAAGGGGTGTGAAACCCGCAGGCGGGCGGGTGGTTGCACGCCCGATAGCCCTGGCGGTCGTCCTGGCAGGGCTGGCCGTCCTCGCCGCGGCGCTGCCCGCGCCCGGTATCCAGACCAACCTCGACTCGCTGCGCGCCGCCTACCTTACCGGGCGCGAGCTGACCAGGGCAGGCACCCACACGGTCGCGGCCGACGCGTTCAGGACCGCGGCTGCGCATCCCACGTTGCGGACCTACGCGCAGTATGAGGCGGCGGCCGCGCTGCTTCGGGCCGGCACCACGGGTGCCGCATCTGAGGCGGCCTCGATCCTCCGATCCACCGCACCCTCTGCCCCCCCACGCCTGCGCGGCCGGATGCTGGCCTTGCTAGGCGAGGCCGAGATGGCCCTCGGCCGTCCTGCACAGGCGGTCGTCGCGCTGCAGGCCGCGTCCGTTCTGCGGCCGGGCGATCCTGAGGTTTGGCTGCGAACGGGTGGCGCGGCCGCCTCCGCGGGCCGTCAGGACCTAGCGCGCCGCGCCTACGCTCGGGCTGCCTGGTCGTTCCCCGGACACGGCGCCGAGGTGCGGGCCCGCAAGGCGTTGTCGGCGCTGCTCGGCCGACCGGTCCGGACCGGCGACATTGACGCGGAGTCGAGGCTGCTACGCGGCAGGCGCCTCGCGCAGGACGGCGAGTGGGAGCAGGCCGCGGTCGAGTTTCGCGCAGTGGTAACCGCAGCAACCCTCAGCGCGTCGCGCAGCGTGGCCGGCGAAGCATGGTACCGCCTGGGTGAGATCTACATGCATTCCGACCAGCGCGCCGCGCACGACGCGTTCCGGCGGGCAGCCCGCAACGGCCGGAACACGGCTGGCGCCTGGTACTGGGCGGCCCTGACCGCCAGGCGGGTCGGCCTGACCGCGCAAGCGCGGGAGGCCGCGTCCGCGCTGCTGCGGTCGGCGCCCGCTGGGTTCTGGGTCGCCCGCTTCTGGCTCGATGCGGGCAGGCGCGCCGAATCCGACCGCCGAGGAATTGAAGCCACCGCGCACTACCGTCGCGCGATCGCGGCCGCGCCGGGCTCAGGAGAAGCAGCGGAGGCGCGCTGGCGGCTGGGATGGGTCGCGCTGGGTGCCGGGCGGCATGTCGACGCGGAGGCAGCCTTCCGCGAGGCCGCGCGGATCGCGCCGTGGCGCAGCGAGGCTGCTCGCGCCTGGTACTGGGCCGCGAAGACGCTGGAGGCCCGCGGTCAACGGTCTGGCGACGTGGGAGCGCTGCTCCGCATGGTCGCCGAGCAATACCCGCTCACGTTCTACGGCCAGCGCGCCAGGGCACGACTGGGGCTGCCCACACCAGTGCTTCCCGCCGCGCCGCCCAGCACACCCGATGCGTCCGCGAGCACCGCTGCTACTCCCACCCACGAGGAACTCGCCCGCCTGGGCCAGGACGCCGATGCCTCGGAGGCAGCAGAGGACTCCCTGGGCGCGCGCCCAGGCCGGCGTGACCTGCGCGTGGTGCGATTTCTGGCCGAGACCTACGGCCGTCTGGGCGAAGTGCGCCGGTCGGTCGCGCACGCGGAAGAGGCGCTCGCCGGAGGGGTGCGCGACCAGACCGCCTGGCGCCTGGCCTATCCGAAGGCCTATTGGCCCGCGGTAGCACCTGCTGCACAGGCGGCGGGCATTGATCCCCTGCTGCTGCTCGCGCTTGTGCGCGAGGAGAGCCGCTACGATGCGTTAGCTATCTCACCGGCGCGTGCCGTGGGCCTGGCCCAGATCCTGCCGACGACCGCGAAGGCGATGACCGGCGATCCGTCACTCACCGTGCACCGCCTCAAAGATCCGGCCACCAACCTGACGCTGGGCGCCCGGTACCTGCGCCTCCAACTCGACCGGTTCGACGGCGACATGCGACTGGCGTTGGCGGCCTACAACGCAGGGCCCGGCGCTGCGCGCCGGTGGAGGAACCTGGATACCGATCCCGACTACTTCATCGAGAAGATCGGCTACGCCGAGACCCGCGCCTACGTGCGCCGGGTGCTGGGATCGTACGGCGTCTACAGGATTGTGTGGTAGGAAGCGGCGAAACGATTCATCATGGAAGAGATGCGTGCTTACGAATACCTTGCCGACGCCCTGGACAGGCTTCCAAACGGCTTCCCCAGGACAGCCACCGGGGTCGAGATCCGGATCTTAGAGAAGATCTTCTCGCCCCAAGAGGCCTCCCTGGCCAGTCAGCTATCCGGCAAGCTGGAGGCCCCTGACGAGATCGCCCGCCGCACCGGCCTGCCCCCTGAAGAAGCCGGCACGCAGTTGTTCCAGTTGGCGCGACGCGGCCTGGTCTGGTTCGACAAACAGGATGGCGGGCCGCGCTTTCGGCTGGCCCCCTTCGTCGTCGGCATCTACGAGGCCCAACTGGACCGCATGGACCACGAACTCGCACACCTGGTGGAGGAATACCTCGTCAACGGGGGTGCTGCCGGGATCATGCAGCCACTGCCTGCCCTGCACCGCGTCGTACCTGCTCAGGGCGCGCTCAAGTCCGAGTGGATTCTTCCGTACGACGACGTGCGCGCATTCCTCCTGTCTGCCAGGGCATTCAACGTCCGCGACTGCATCTGTCGCCTCCAGCAGGACCGCCTTGGCCGGCGGTGTAACTTCCCGCTGAACATCTGCCTCAGTTTCTCGTCGAAGGAGCGCTCTCCCCAACCGGGAGACATATCGCAGGATGAGGCGCTGGCCCTCCTGGAGCGCAGCGAGGAGATCGGCCTGGTTCACACGGTCAGCAACGTAATCGCAGGCGTGGGCTACGTCTGCAACTGCTGCGGCTGCTGCTGTGCCCTGTTGCGCGGGATCGTGGAGTGGGGTATTGAGAACTCGGTCGCCCACGCCAACTACTACGCGGTCATTGACCCTGAAGTATGTGCGGGCTGTGGAACCTGCGTCGCTCGCTGTCAGGTGCACGCCATTGCCGATCAGAATGGGGCATCCGTCGTGAACCGGGAGCGTTGCATCGGCTGCGGGTTGTGCGTCACAGGATGCCCCACCGGGGCGTCCGGCCTCCAGCGTAAGCCGGAGGCGGAGATTGTTCGCCCGCCTGCCGATTTCGCCGCCTGGGAGCAGGAGCGGTTGCGCAACCGCGGGCTGATTGACTAGCCTTGCTGCGGGCGAAGGGGCGCTCGGAGGCAGTCAGGCCGGCGATTGAACCTCGAAGGACAATGTGCCCTCCCACACCTCCCCTGGCTCCACCCGCATCGGCCAGACAACCAGCAGCGAGGCGCCCTGGAAGGTGCGCTCGAAGCCGGCCTCGGAAGCCGAGACAACCTCGATCGGGACGACCCACAGCGCGGCCGGCGGCAGCGCAACCTCTACATCGAGTCCCCATCCCGCATCGCGCAGCGTGAAGCCGCCGATCCTGTCGAAGCGCCCGATCTCGCCCACGCGGTGTGCGGCGGGTACAGGCAACCCCGTGGGCGGCCCCGCCGCCACCGCAGACGGTCCGGCCGACACCACCGCGTCAGGGCCCGACGTTCCCCAGCAGGTTTCCACCGCGAACTCCGCGCTCACGATCAGCGTGCTGCGGTTCGCGATGCGGTAGCATACCTCCAGCCCTGGTGCGCCTGCGCGCAGCGTCAGAACCTTCTCGACGCGGACAGACGCGTGCATCCCACCCACCCACACGTGGCCGTCGCGGGCCAGGTGCACGGCAATCTCTCCCGGCGCGTGCCGGGTCTCCACCCCGAACGGCTGGTTCACAAAGTCGCCCAGCTCGCGCACCCCGCCCCGGGCGAAGGCCTCGGGGCTGCCGCCCGGCTGCAGGAAGTGGTCCAGGAAGCTCGACCGCCTGTACCAGTCGTAGACCAGGTGGCGGTCCAGCCCCCATTCCTTCACCCGCACGCGTGAGGTGTGGATCGTCTCCACATTGTCGGTGGTCGCGAGCACGGCCTCGCCGCGCGCCAGCGCCCTTCGCAACATTCCATGGTAGCCCTCGAGCCGGCGGGTCATGACGTTGACCAGGTTCACGCCGGCCTCGCGCACGTCCCATGCGACCACGCTGCCGCCCTCGCCAGGATCAACGGTCAGTACCTGCGCGTCGGACCTGAGCAGCACCTCGTCCCATCCGTCGCCGTCGAGATCCTCGATACGCGCATCCACCCATCGCCGCGGCTTCCGGCCGCGGTCGGCCAGCCGCTCCGCGGCGATCAGGTGCGAGTAGTTCGCCGAGCGAATGTGCCCCAGGTAGATGCCGCCGAAGACGCCGTGCCAGTAGGGGCAGTTGCACTGTGCCTGCCAGAGGTGAACCAGCGCCGCATCACGTCGTTGGCCGGGCCGCATCCGCCACACCTTGCGGCTGACCCGCAGCATTGTCTTGTGCAGCGTGTTGACCTCGGGGTACTTCACCAGAAAGTGGCGCCAGTAGCCGCCCCGCAGGAACGGCAGCAGGTCGGTGCGACCCTCCGCCTCCAGGTCGTGCTTGAGCACGGGCAGCCGTGCGGCGCCCTCTGGGGGCAGCGCCCACTCGGTCATCTCATCGTAGGAAGCGGTCGGCAGGTAGATGCGCCCCTGCGGTGGGTGCTGCCGGATCCACTCCCCGGGCGGGACCACAGCCAGCCAGGGGCGGGCGCCCTCCAGCGCCGAGAAGAACGCCTCGATCCAGCCGCGTTCCCAGCACAGCGCGCGCGTGCCCGGCCACAACCCGAACTTCTCGCCATCGTCTCCCATGACCAGGATCCGATCCTCGTCTGCCGCCTGGCCGCGCAGCCAGGCCATCAGCGTCTCCACCGTGGCCCAGGGGATGCGGTACCGAAGCGCCTTGGCGCTGGGGAAGATGCGCAGCGGCGCACCGCCCTCCTCGGTGATGAAGTAGCCGGCCAACTCGCCGGAGGACAGGCCCACGTGCTGGAAGTGCGTGTCGTCCACAATGGTGTAGGTGACCCCGGCGGCTGCCAGCGCCTTGGGCAGGTGGGGCTCCCAGACGCGCTCCGCAAGCCACAACCCCGTGGCCTCGTAGCCAAAGAGGTCGCGCACCGCCGCGGTCATCTTGAGGATCTGGCCGTGCTTGTCGCGGTCCGGGATAATCGGCAGGATCGGCTCGTAGTAGCCGCCGGTCATGATCTCCGCCTGGCCGCGCGCCACAAGCGCGCGGATGCGCTCGATCAGATCCGGATGCTCCCTAAGCAGCCAGTCCAGCAGCGGGCCTGAGTAGTGCAGCGCCACGCGCACCGCGGGGTGCCGCTCGAGCGCGCCGACCATCGGCTCGTACGCCTCGTCGTAGGCCTGCGCGAAAACCGAGTGGAAGTTGCCCACCGGCTGGTGGTTGTGCAGTGCCAGCCCGAGGGTTAGGCGTGGCATCAGGCGGGCGGGCTTGTCACAGCCCTGCCACGAACCGGCCGGGATTGAGGATGCCGTTGGGGTCAAACGCCTGCTTGATCGCGCGCATGATCTCGAGCGTCCTCACCTGGGGAGCGGGTGCCCAGACGTCGCCGGCGGCCTTCAAATCGCGCGGCGCGCGCGCAACAAGCATGTTCCCAGAGTGGCCCACCGAGATCTCTCTCAGCGCGCCCAGCGCAGCAGCGGTGAAGCCGGCGGGATCAGCATGGATCCAGATGGTCCCACTCGCCGTGTGTGCCACGACACCCGTTGAGTCGGGCGCGATCGAACGCAGGCGGGCCAGCACCGGCGGGACCTCGCCCGAGGGTACGGCAACGCGGATCGCGATGCCGTCCCCCTGCCAGGCAAAGTCTCGGATTGTCCGCCAGAGCGCACCCTCGGCCTCGCCTTCCAGCGTCTCGACGTCGAGAGCCGCCTGCGCCGCCCATGCTGTAACATCGCGCACCTGCCGGGCCACCGCAGCCTCAAAACCCGTCGCGCGCACCAGCAGGCCCGCGGCGTTCCGGCCGAGCGCGCCGGCTGCGACCGCGTCTACCACCGTGACCGCTGCCGGCAGCAGCAGTGATGCCAGCACGCGGCCGGACAGACGCAGAAGGTCCGAGGGATCGGCGCCCCAGATCGCCACCGTGCGCGAGAACTCGGGCACCGGGAGGAGCCTAAGTGTCAGCTCGGTTAGAACGCCCAGCGTACCCAGTGAACCGACGAGCAGCTTGCACATGTCGTAGCCCGCGACATTCTTGACGGTCTTGCCCCCTGCCTTGATCAGCGTACCGTCCGCCTGCGCAGCCCTCGCGCCGATGACCAGGTCGCGCGTCGAACCGCAGTACGCGCGGCGGGGGCCGTTCAGGTTGGCCGCCACCGCGCCGCCCGCGGTAGCACTCTCGGCGCGCGGGGGCTCCAGCGGGAAGAACTGCCCCCCGGTGGAGATCACGCCCTCCAGCTCGCCCAGCGTCATTCCCGCCCCAACCGTCGCGGTCAGATTCGCGGCGTCGTGCTCGACGAGTCCTGATAGCCGGTCGGTCAGCAGCACCACGTGTGCGGCGCGAGGAGCATTCCCGACCTCGATCGCGGTGCCCCCACCCCAGGGCACAACCGCGGCTCCGGACTCACCGCAGAGCCGCAGGATCGCGCCCACCTGCTCGGCGTCCCCCGGCCGAACCGCGAGGCCTGGGGTCAGACCTTCCACGGTCCATCGGGAGGTGCCGGCAACCGTCACCCACTCCGCGCCCAGCAGCGCCTCGAACCTGGGAGCCAACTTCAGGGGGTCGGCGATCATGCTCCTGCCTCGTCAAGAAGATCCATCAAGTGTGCAACGCGCACCGGCACCCCGTACCTCCGGGCGCCGTAACGGAGCTGCATCATGCACCCGGGATTGGGCGCGACCACAACCGAAGCGCCGGTAGCACGGATCGCCTCCATCTTCTCGGACAGCAGCGCTTCGGAGGCCTCGGGCTGGAGGAAGTTGTAGATGCCAGCGCTGCCGCAGCAACGGTCGGACGCGGCCATCTCCCGAAGCGTGAGACCGGGAATCGCGGCCAGCAGTACCCGGGGCTGCGCGCGCACTCCCTGCCCATGGGCCAGGTGGCAGGGATCCTGGTAGGTCACCACCTGCTCGGACGCGTTGGGCGAGTTGCGCAGGCCCAGCGCGGCCAGGAACTCGCCCGTGTCGCGCACCAACGCGCTGAAGCGCTCGGCCCGCTCCCGGTAGTCCTGGTCATCCTTGAGGAGGTGGCCGTACTCTTTCATCGCTGCGCCGCAGCCCGCGGCGTTCGTGAGGATGGCGTCCACGTCGGTCGGGAAGGCGTCCACATTGCGCCGGGCCATCGCCCGAGCGCCGGCAACCTCACCGTTGTGAATGTTCAGGGCGCCGCAGCACGCCTGGTTTCGCGGGATCACCACCTCGCACCCGTTCCGCCGCAGCACGCGCACCGTCGCTTCGTTGATCTCGGCGAAGAAGAGGCTCATCGCGCAGCCCGAGAGAAACGCCACGCGCGCGCGCCGCTCGCCGAACGCGGGCAGCACATCGGCCACCGGCGTGTAGAAGCGCGCCGACGCCTCGGGCAGCAGCGCTGCGGCCCGGCGCAGGCGCCGGGGCAGCAGGCGCAGCGCCAGAGCCGCCAGGCCGCTGCGCTGGTAGAACCGGATCATGCCTGCCAGGACCCGCAGCCGCCCCGGATGCGGCATCAGGTGCCGCAGGGCAAACCGCACTACGGCGCGCTGGAGCGGGCGCCCAGGCGGGCCCAGGGCATCGCGAGCGGCCTCTGCCACCCGCCCGTACTGCACGCCCGAAGGGCACGCGGTTTCGCACGCGCGGCACGCCAGGCACAGGTACAAGTGGTCGGCCACGCCCCGACTCATCTCGAGCCTGCCGTGCGAGGCGGCCTCGATCAGGTAGAGCCGTCCGCGCGGCGAGGCGGCCTCCAGGTGCGTCAGGCGGTAGGTCGGACACTGATTGAGGCAGAGCCCGCAGTGGATGCAGGTCTCGACCTCAGGGATGACCGGCATCGTCCGGATCACCGGCCCGCCTCCCCCGCCGCCCTGGCCGACGGGATCGTACCGTGCACCGGACGGCCGGTGGGAAAGATCTTGTCAGGGTTCATCGCCCCGTCCGGATCGAAGGCCGCCCTGACGCGCTTCATCGCGGCGATGTCCTCGTCCGAGTACATCCAGCCCAGGTACTCCCGCTTCTCCATCCCCAATCCGTGCTCGCCGGTAATCGTGCCGCCCACCGCGATGCAGGCCCACATTATGTCCTCGGTGGTGGCAACGACCCGCGCATACTCCGGGGAGTTGTCGTCGAACTCGAACAGCAGGTTGGGATGGAGGTTGCCGTCCCCGGCGTGGAAAAAGTTGGCAACCTGTATGTTCAGGCGGGTGCCGGCCTCAGCGATCTTACGCATTATCCCGGCCAAATGAGAGCGCGGGGCGCATACGTCGAGCATGATCGCCTTTCGCGCGAGTTTCCCGAGCGCGCCGAAGGCGTGCTTGCGGCCCTTCCAGAGGCCCATGCGGTCCGCAGCAGTGGCCGCGCTCTGGATGCGGCGGGCGCCCTGCCTGTGGCAGATTGCCTCGATCCGTTCTATTAGTACCGGCACCGACTCGGCCAGCCCCTCAACCTCGATGAGCAGGGCCGCCTCGGCGTCCTCGGGAAAACCCGCGTGCAGCGTTTTGTTGACCGCCCGCATGGACATCCCGTCCATGATCTCCAGCGCCTCAGGGATGATTCCGGCTGCGATCACCGCCGACGCCGCCTCGCAGGCGGCATCCATGGTTTCGTAGATCGCCAGCAGCGTCCGCACCGCCTCGCGTCGCGCGAGCAGGCGCACTATTATCCTGGTCACAATGCCGAAAGTGCCCTCCGAGCCGACCAGGAGACCCGTCAGATCGTACCCGGGCGCATCCGAAGCGCGGCCTCCGACCCAGGTAACGGTCCCGTCGGCCAGCACCACCTCCAGGCCCAGAACGTTGTTACTCGTCACCCCGTAGGCCAGGCAGTGTGGGCCGCCTGCGTTGCTGGCCACGTTGCCGCCGATCGTCGCGGCCACCTGGCTGCCGGGGTCGGGTGCGAAGAAGAGCCCGTAGGGCTCGAGCATGGCGGTCAGCTCGGCGTTGACTACGCCGGCTTCCACCACGGCAATTCGGCCGACCGGATCCACGTCGTGAACGCGCGTCATGCGCGTCAGCGCCACCACGACGCCGCCGCGTTCCGGGATGGCGCCGCCGGCAAGCCCTGTACCGGCGCCCCGGGGAACTATCGGCAGCCCGCAGTCGCGCACGGCCCGCACCACTTCGGAAACCTGCTGGGTAGTGTCCGGGAGCACCACCAGGTCCGGCATGTGCCGGCTGACCATCAGGGCGTCCTGCTCGTAGACGATCAGGTCTTCCGGGCGGTGCAGAACGTAGGCGTCGCCCACGATCGCCCGCAGCCGTCGGATCAGCGGGGCAAGCGTCATAGCCCGATTATAGCCGCTGGGCCTGTGGGGCGCATCGGTAGAGGAACCTAGAGAGTCCGGCCAGGAGGCCGGACGGAGTGGGGCGAAGTCGAGAGCATGCCCACTACGGGAGTAGTCGTCCTTGTTCTCATGGCCGCCGCCGCGTGGTTCCTCGGCGGGTTCGTACCGCTGGTCGGAGCGTCGGTGATCGCGCTTTTCGCAGGCGCGGTCGTCCGCAACTCCGTTGGGACGCCCCAGGCGCTTGTCCCTGGGGTGGAGTTCACGCTCAGTCGGCTGCTGCGGCTGGCCATCATCCTCTTTGGCACCACGCTGAGCTTCGCCGAGATAGTCTCGCTGGGAGGCGCCTCCTTCCTTGTCATATGCGTCACCGTCGTCCTCGCCCTGGGGCTCACCGGCCTCTTCGGCAGGTGGGTGCAGGCGCCTCCCGGACTGGTCAGTCTGATCGGCGCGGGCACGGCCATCTGCGGTGCCACGGCCGTCCTGACCGTCGGGCCGATCATCGAGGCCAAGAAAGAGGAGATTGCCTTCGCGGTGACCACAATCTTCCTCTTCAACATGGCAGCGGTCGTCGTCTATCCGCTGCTGGGACACTTCCTGGCGCTCCCAGACGCCACCTTCGGGATCTGGGCCGGCGCGGCAATTCACGACACCTCGTCGGTGATGGCCGCCTCGCTGGCCTACAGTGAGAGCGCCGGAAGGGCGGCCATGGTCGTCAAGCTGACGCGCACCTTGATGCTGGTCCCCCTCGCGTTGGCTTTCGGCATAATCGCGCACAGCTACCGCAGCGTCAGCGTCGCCAGGATCTTCCCGTGGTTCGTATTGTGGTTCGTGCTGGCCGCGGGCCTGAACACCCTGGGGCTGTTTGGTCCGGGGACGGTACGCCTGGCAGGCCTTCTGGCGAAGTTCCTTGTGGTCATGGTAATGGCCGCCGTGGGTCTGAGCGCCGACCTCCGGCGGATGCGCGAGATCGGCCTCCGGCCGTTCTACGTCGGCCTCTTCGCCTCGGTGCTGATCGCCGCGGTCAGCTTGGGGTTGATCCGGCACCTCATAGGATAGGGCGCACCGGAAAGCTCCGGCATGGAACCTTCTGCCGCGGGCCGAAGGGGCCGCGGCGCATCTGAGAGAACTCCTTGGAGCGAGGGATGGAGCCATGAGCAGGTCTCGCGTCCTCACCTTCGCCACCGCGGTGGCAATCCTAGGGCTGGGAGTGTGGTTGATGGCGTTGAGTCCCTGGCAGAATGAGTCGGGAGCTGCCGCACCCTCCGGCGAGCGGGTGAAGCTGCCCGCGCCGCGCACGGACGGCGATACCTCGGTAGAGCAGGCGATGCGGCGGCGGCGGTCGGTCAGGGAGTACCGGGACGCCCCGCTGTCCCTCGCCGAGATCTCGCAGCTCCTCTGGTCCGCGCAGGGGATCACCGAGCCCAGGGATTCACGCAGGACTGCGCCGTCCGCGGGGGCCACCTATCCGCTAGAGGTTTATCTGGTGGGCGGGAACGTCGCCGGGCTCCCGAAGGGTGTCTACAAGTACAAGCCCCTGGACCACGAGATCACGAGGATCAGGGACGGCGACGTGCGCAAGGAACTGGCGGCCGCCGCGCTGGGGCAGTCCTGCGTCGAGCAGGGCGCTGTGGCGCTGGTCTTCTCGGCGGTGTACGAGCGCACGACCAGGCGGTACGGCGAGCGGGCCACTCGGTACGTGCACATGGAGGTCGGGCACGCCGCCCAGAACGTGTACCTGCAGGCGGTCCCCCTGGGGATGGGCACGGTCGTCGTCGGGGCGTTCGACGACGAGCGGGTCCGGAGGATCGTAGGAATGCCGGACGGCGAGCACCCACTATACATCATGCCCGTAGGCAAGAGATGAGCGGGATTTGTTCCAAGCACTTCACCAGGCGCATCAGCGCGAGGTTCGCCGGCGTCGCAACTCCCAGCCGGGCCCCTTCCCTGACGACGGCACCGTTTATCACGTCGATCTCGGTCTGACGGCCCATCTCCACATCCTGCAGCATCGAGGACCTGTTGTCCCCGGTCCGACGGGCCACATCCCGGACGTGCGCCCAGGGATCCTCCAGCGGCACCCGCACGCCGGCCCGGCTGGCCACGTCGAGGCCTTCATCCACCGCCTCCTTCATGATCTCGACCGCTTCGGGCATCTCCAGCAGCCGCCCATTCCGAACACGCAGAATGGCGGTCAGCGGGTTGATGGCGATGTTGACGAGCAGCTTCGCCCATATCACGCCCTGCACGTTGTCGCTGGCAGACGCATGGAGCCCGGCGTCCGTAAACGCCTCCACGAGGCATCGCAGCCGATCCGTGGGCGCGCCGTCCAGTTCCCCGATCAGGGTCTCGCCCGAGCCGGCATGGTGGATGCGTCCGGCCCCGAGCACATTGGCCCCCTGACCCGTGGTCCCTGCCATGAGATGGCTCCTGGGCACCTCCTCAGCCAGGGCGTCAACGTTCCCGAGCCCGTTCTGGAGAGTCAGGACCACCGTGCTGGGAGCGAGGAGCGGGGCAAGCGAGGCGGCGGCCTGCCTCGTGTGGTATGACTTCACGAACACGAGCACCAGGTCGCACGGGCCGACGGATCGGGGATCGGTGACGGCCCGCGGCCGCACGACCCGCTCCTCGCCGTTGGGCTCCGCGATGCGCAGCCCCTGGCGCGCGATGGCGTCCGCGTGCCCGGTTGCTGTGTCCACGAGCCAGACCTCGTGCCCGGTGGCCGACAGATATCCCCCGAACAGGGACCCCATGGCTCCTGCGCCGATCACGCACACCTTGAGCCGCCGTGCCCCTCCTGCTTCCATCGTAATCACCCGATTCCCAACCGCCTCGCTCAGGGGCAGCGTGTCACCTCAAGAGGCCGGCGCGCACAAGCCCTTCCCTCAACTCCCTGGCCTGTTCGGCATCCATGGGGTAGCAGTGCTCGGAAGCTGGAAAAGCCCCTTCCCGAACCTCCACGGCAAACTGAGCCAGTGATTCGCGGCAGGCCGCGCCAAGATTAGCATACCGTTTGACGAACTTCGGAACAAACCGCTCGAACAGCCCCAGCATGTCGTGAAGGACGAGCACCTGTCCGTCACAATCCGGACCGGCACCGATGCCTATTGTGGGAACGCCTACCGCCTCTGTGATCATCTTCCCCACCGGGGCAGGAACCGCCTCCACCACTATGGCGAAGACACCGGCCTCCTGCAGGGCAAGCGCGTCCTCCACCACGGCCTGCGCGGAATCCATGGTCTTACCCTGCACCCGAAACCCTCCAAGCTGAGAAGCGCTCTGCGGCGTCAGCCCGATGTGGCCCATCACCGGCATTCCGGCCCGCACGATGGCCTGAACAGCCGGCGCGGTGCGCCTGCCGCCCTCCAGCTTCACGGAGTCCATGCCCGCCTCTTTTAGGAAGCGGCCGGCGTTCTCAACCGCCCTTTCGACGGACACTTCGTATGAGAGGAACGGCATGTCTCCCACAAGGAAGGTGTTCTGGGCGCCTATCGACACCGCCCGCGCCATGATCAGCATCTCCACCATCGTCACCGGGACGGTGTTCTTGTAGCCCAAGGTCGTCATCGCGCCCGAATCGCCCACAAGGATCATGTCGATGTCCACCGAGTCAACGAGCGACGCGAAGGCGTAGTCGTACGCCGTCACCATTGTGATCCTGCGGCCTGAGCGCTTCCGCTCCAGGAAGTCAGGAATCGTGCCCTTCTTCTTCCGCGGCGTCTCCATGTCAGCACCTCCTCGTTCCATTTGGAGCCGCTTCCTCCCCCAGGAAGTACACGATCGCGGCGGCGTACAGCCGGGCCGCCTCCACCAGCTCGCCGACCTCTACGTATTCGTCGACCTGATGCGGGATCTGCCGGTTGCCGGGGCCAATGGTCACAACGGGGATACGGGCCCACGCATGCAGAAACGTCCCGTCGGTCGAGCCAGGGACGCCTCCGTACCGGGGCTCCCGGCCCAGCGACTCCGGAAAGGCCCGCTCGATGGCCCTCACAAGGGGATCCCACGGAGGGGTCTCCGTCCAGGGGCGGTCTTCGACCAGCTCCACGGTTACCCGCACGCACGGGTCGCCGGCCTGCGCGGCGTTGGCGAGGTCACAGATGGCGCTGTGCAGGTCGGCGTGATCCTGGCCTGGGATCGTCCGCACATCCACCGTCACGCGCGCCTCGCCGGCCATCACGTTGAACTGCGGCTCTCCGTGCGCGGGCGCGCGGATCGTTGTCGGCGTGATGTGGGGCAGGCCCAGGTAGGGATCGCGTTCATGACCTTCCTGCTGGCGGCGGTCCTCCTCCGCGAGCAGGGTGACGAATCTCGCGGCCGCCGGAATGGGATTGACGCCGGCATAGGGCATCGCGCCGTGGGCCATCTTGCCGGTGAAGGAAACCAGCACGCGCATGGCGCCCTTCTGGCGCAGACAGATCTCGTTCTCCTCCGGCTCACAGACGATCGCGCCGTCGAACCCTTGCGCGTGCCCGTCGCGGATGAAGGACTTGATCCCCAGCATCATGCCTTCCTCGTCGGCCACCGCGGCAATCCGAACGCGGCCGGGCAGGTCGGGTGCCGCTCTGCGCACCGCGTCGAGGGCGCACACCGCGGCGGCGAGCCCTCCCTTCATGTCCGCGGCCCCGCGTCCATAGATGCGGCCGTCCGAGACCTCGGCATCAAAGGGCGGATGCGACCATGCGCTGCGGTCGCCCTCGGTTACGACATCGGTGTGCCCTTCCAGGATGAGGCCCCTGCCCCACCGGCCAGAGGTCCAGTCGGCAATGACGTTGGGGCGGCCCGGGGCCGCCTCTTGCACCGAAACCCGGAACCCGAGGCGGGAGAGATGCCCGGCCAGGTACGACGCCACCGCCGTCTCGTTGCCTGCCGGACCATCGGGACGGTACACGCTGGGGATCCTGACGAGTTCGCGCGTGAGCCGCACGACCTCGTCAGCGTTCACCGCCGCGGCCGCCTTCCCGGCTAGGAAGTTGGCGGCGCCGGAGCCGGAGCGCGGCTGCACGGTCTCCACTACCGCTGCCCCTGCCGCAGGCGGGGGTCGAGGAGGTCGCGCAGGCCATCGCCCATCAGGTTCCATCCAAGGACCGTGAAGGCGATCGCAGCGCCCGGCCAGACTGCCATCCATGGCCTGACGAAGAGCACGTCGCGCGCCTCCAGCAGCATTCCGCCCCAGCTGGGGGTCGGAGGCTGTGTCCCCAGACCCAGGTAAGAAAGCGCCGCCTCGGCCAGCACGGCGCCCGAGAACGCTACCGTGGCCTGTATCAGCAGGGGCCCGGCGATGTTGGGCAGGATGTGGGATGTCACTATGAAAACGTCCTTAGCGCCCAGCGCCCTGGCTGCCAGGACGAACTCCTGGCCGCGCACCGCCAGCGTCTGCGCGCGGGACAGGCGCGCGAACACGGGTATCAGAACAACGCCGATCGCAATCATGGTCTGGATGTGCCCGGGCCCCAGCACGGCCACAACCATGATTGCCAGCAGCAGGGACGGAAATGCCATCAGACCGTCTATGGCCCGCATGAGGACGGCATCCACCCGGCCGGCCCGGTACCCCGAGAGAAGACCAATGCTCGTCCCGGCTCCGGCGCCAATGGAGACTGCCACAACGCCGACGATCACCGCAACCCGGCCTCCATAGAGGATCCTGCTGAGGATGTCGCGGCCCAACCGGTCGGTGCCCAGCGGATGGCCGGGCCCTGCTGGGAGCAGCCGTCCCGGAGGATCTATGGCCGTCGGATCGTGAGGCGCCAGCACAGGCGCCAGCACGGCGGTTGCCGCGATCAGTGAGACCAGCGCACCGCCGATCAGCAGAGGCAGGTTGTAGCGCCGGCGGGTGGGAGTCATCAGTCGTAGGTGATGCGCGGATCCACGACGGCGTAGAGCAGATCCACCAGCAGATTGAGCAGCGCGAACATGACGGCAATGGTGATGACCACGCCCTGCACCACGAGCAGGTCGCGGGAGTAGATCCCGTGCAGGAGCAGGCGCCCCAGCCCGGGCAGGCCAAAAACCTGCTCGATCACGATGGCGCCGCCCATCAGGTAGCCCAGCTGCAGCCCGGCCACGGTCAAGATCGGGATGAGCGCGTTGCGCAGCACGTGGCGGCGTACCACGTACGCCTCAACCAGACCCTTGCTCCTGGCGGTGCGCACGTAGTCTCGGTGCAGCTCGTCCAGGGTCGCGGCGCGGCTCAGGCGCACCAGCGCGGCCGCACGCTCCGTACCCAGCGCCAGCGCCGGCAGGAACAGGTGCCGCCCCCACTCAATCGGATTGCTGCCAAACGCCACGTAGCCCTGCAGCGGGAAGATGGGAAGCGCCGCGGCAAGCCCCAGTATCAGCAGGATGCCCATCCAGAACGCCGGCACAGCCAGCCCGACCTGCGAGCCGGCCAGCACCGCGAGATCCACCAGCGACCAGGCCCTCCGAGCGGCGATCACGCCCAGCGGGAGCGCCGCCACGATCGCCAGGAGCATGGCACTGCCGGCAACGGAGACGGTGACGGGGAGCCGAGCCCGGATCAGGCGTATGACCGGCTCCCTGTAGCTGATCGACATCCCGAAGTCGCCGCGCGCCATGTGGCCAAGCCATTCCAGGTACCGCAACGCCAGGGGGCGGTCGAGGCCGAGCTCGTGGCGCAGTTGCGCCAGGTCTTCCTGGCGTGCGTCCACGCCGAGCATGATCTCTGCGATATCTCCGGGGACAACCTGAAGCGCGAAAAAGGTGACGGTGGCGACCGCGAGGACCGTGGGCGCCACCGCGAGCAGCCGTCGAACGACGAACGGCATCTACTTCGTGGTCTTGCGGAAATCGTAGGAGTCGATTGCGTAGACCTGCCGGAACTCCCGCACGGTCCTGCCGGTCGCGACGTACCGAATCGTCGTGCCCAGAATCACCATCATCGCGTCCCCGGTCATTATCTTCAGGACCTCGGCGTAGATCCGCTTGCGGTGCTCTGGATTGGAGATGAGTCGGCCGGCGAGGATCAGATCAACGACCTTCTGGTTATCATACCGTATGTAGTTCCTCGTGGGATCCCCCCAACCCGTCAGGCGGCCATCCGGATCGAGCTTGCCGGTGTGGCCGATGACGGTGAGGTCGTACTCGCCCCCGCCGAAGACGCGTGAGAGCCAGAAGGCCCACTCCACGACGCGCGGCCGCGCCGTGACGCCGACCTTCGCCAGCATGGCCTGGACGAGCTGTCCGGCCTCGATGTGCATCTGATATGGCTGGGGCAGCACGAGGTCGAGGGTGAGCCCGGCACCATATCCGGCCTCCGACAGCAGCCGTCGCGCACGCTCGGGATCAAACGGATACGGGTCTCCCAGGTCAACCCAGTAGGGACTCGTTACATCCATGAACACAGAGGACGGCACCGACTCGGCCCCGTAGGCCGTCTTGAGCACCTGCCTGCGGTCTATGGCGTGCCACAGCGCGCGACGGACGCGCACGTCACGCAGCGGTCCCCGGCTGTTGTTGACTGCGACCACGTTTACGAGACTGGTGAGTTGCGTGATGATCCTGACGCCGGGGTGGGCACGGACACGGGGCAGGTCGTCCGGATCGATCGTGTCCACGGCATCGAACTCGCCGGACAGGACCCCCGCGACCTTCACGGCCCGCTCCGGAACGAATCGGATGAACACCTCTCGCAACTTGGTCTGGCCCTTGATCCAGTAGCCGTCGAACCTGGTCAGACGGATGAATGAATCGCGCTGCCACTCGCCCAGCGTGAATGGGCCGGTGCCGACGGGTTTGGTGCTGAAGTCGTGCTTACGGGCAATCAGATCCGCCGGCAGGATCGCCCCCCATCCCTCGGCGAGGGCGGCGAGAATCGGCGCAAACCGCCCCTCCAACACTATCCTGACGGTCAGTGGGTCCACAACCTCCACGCTGCGGATCGGCCCGATCTGGAGCCGCCGTGGCGACCGTGTTGCCGGATCGAGGATCCGCTCCAGCGTCGCCTTGACGTCTGTGGCATCGAGCGTCTTGCCGTGGTGGAACCGCACGTCCGGGCGCAGCTTGAACGTCCAGGTGATGCCGTCGGGGGAGACGCTCCAGGACTCGGCAAGGGCGGGGACCATCTTGCCCTCGTCGTCGGGCTCTACCAGCGTGTCGTAGAGACTCTTCATCACCATGAAACCTAGGGTTGCCGCCGTGCCGTGGGGATCAAGCGTGTCCGGGCCGCCCGATAGCGCAAGCACGAAGCGGTCTCTGGACGACTGGGCCCTGACCGGAGCGCCCGAGCCCGCCAGGGCGGCGACCAGCACCAACACGACCAGCTTCCACGCCCACCGGGTGGTCCTCAGATCGTGCGCGGTTCGGCTCTTCATATCTGTCCCCTCCTCGACAGGAGATCCTTCGAGATACGCTCAAGTGACTTTCGGGATGACTCAAGAGACGCGGTCTCGACGATGATGTTCTGGACTGATTCGGGCAGATCGCGGGCAAGGTCCACGACCTGGGTGATTTCACCGTCGCCCCACGCGAGGTGATCGTCGCGCCATCCGTGATTGTCGCTTACGTGCACGTGTACCACGTCGTGGTCCTGCAGCATCGCCTTCAGACAGTTGCCGCCGGCCAGATAGGCGTGGCCGATATCCAGGCACAGGCGCAGCGATGGGTGGTTCACCTGTTCATAGATGCTGCGCAGCTCCTCGTAGGGCACGCCGTATGAGAAGGCCATCGGCCGCACGCCGTCGGCAATGGAGACTGCCGGCATGTTCTCCAGGTACACCTCGACGCCTGCGGCCTCGGCCGCCTCGACGACCCGGCGCAGCGACTCGACGGCGTAGGGAAGCCCACGGTCGTACGAGAGGACCTCTTTGTACGGCGGGATGCCGGGATGCACCACGATCCCGCGGGCGCCCAGCCGCGCCGCTTCGCCGACGGTGACCAGCACCTGTCGCACCGACTCCTCACGGATGCCGGGGTTCGTGCTGGCCATGTTGATCCCCAGGATCGGCATGTGCAGGCAGACCAGCCGGTCGCCGTGCCACGGCACCGGCGCCGGCCAGGCATGCGGGGATTCGCACATCACCTCCACGCCGACGCCCATGCCGTTGATCTCTGCCTCGACGTCCTGCAGCAGCTGCCTTACGGCGGCGAAGCTCGATACCCCCAGCCCTACTGGTGCCACCTGACCACCTCCAGAGCGATGAATGACGCGCTGATGATCGCGAGCATGCAAGTCAACCGCAACCGGCCAGATCGGCGCGGCCCGGTATTCCGCCGAGACCCCTTGCCGCACGGACGGCTCGGCGCACAGCTTCGGCGACCGTCACGGCCGCCGCTTCCCCGATTTGGATCAGCTCCTGGGATTGCCCCGCGTCGATCTCATGCCGACCCGTCGCCAGGACGAACACCGTATCTCCATCGTAGAGCGTGTGTGAGGGGACGATCGCGCGTGAGAGCCCCGCGTGCCCCTGAACTGCCAGACGCCAGGCCTGAACCTTGGACAGAGCCGCGGTGGTAACAATGACGGCCAACGTGGTGTTCCCGCCGAACGGCATGCCGGGTGCGCCTGTCCGCAACACCTGCGACGTGCCCGCAAACCGCCCGTCCGGCCCCCGGGCGCCTGCCAGGATCTCGCCCGTGCCTTCGTCCACCACGTCGCCGTAAGCGTTAACCACCACCAGTGCGCCGACGGACGGACCGCCGGGCAGGCGAACGCACCAGGACCCGACGCCGCCCTTCATAGCGCGATCCATGCCCAGCGCCTTGCCCACGGTCGCGCCGGTACCGGCGCCCACGCTACCTTCCTTCACCGGCTCTGCCGTGGCCCGCACGCAGGCTTCGTATCCCATGGCGGCGTCGGGGCGCGCGTGCGGATCGCCGATGGCGAGATCGAAGATCACGGCGGACGGCACTATCGGAACCCGCGCCACCACGGCATCGAACCCGATCCCGCGCTCTTCGAGATACCTCACCACACCGTCGGCCGCGGCCAGGCCAAAGGCGCTCCCGCCTGCCAGAAGCACTGCGTGGGCGTGTTGGACGAAGGCTCCGGGGTGCAGCAGATCGGTCTCGCGCGTACCCGGCGCTGCTCCGCGCACCTCACCGCTTGCGACGGCTCCCGCCTCGCAGAGCACGGCCGTGCAGCCGGTTATGCCCGCCGGGTCGGTAACATGGCCTACGCGGATGTCGGGGATATCGGTTAGCGAAGGCAAGGCGTGCTCGCTTCCCGGCCTGGATTGAGCATACGGTCGAACATCTTGCCATGGCGAGATTCGGGATCGGTGGAAGGAATCCTGTGCCAGCCTGGCTGCATGGGACCGCCGGGACCGAGCCTGCGAAGCAAGCGCGCGTCGTAGGCAGCGGAAAGAAACGGGAGAGGGGTATCCGAGTCAGCCACCGATACCAGCAACCCCCCACAACGGCCGCGTGGCACCCGGGGGTTCTCCCAGCGTGATGGTTAGCCAGAATCTCCCAGGAACTACTCGGCGACGAGGAGGACGGTAACGGCGGTAGGCCCGTGCGCGCCCAACACCGGCACCAACCCGATGTCAGCGCTGCGGCTGGGCCCGGTGATGAGAACCAGCGCCGACGGTAGAGGACCGCACCGCTCCAGGAGTGTCGCCAGGCCCGGCACGATGCGCTCGGACCGCAGCACCGCCAGGTGTAGAGGCGCCAGCAGGGATGCCGCCTGCGGCTTGCCTGGGCCGGCGGCCAGGACCAGCGACCCGGTTTCAGCCACGCCCCACTCTGCCCCGGTGATCCCGATCTCGGCCTGAGCGAGCGTCTCAAAGGATCCCCGCGGGTCGAGGATCTCCACACCCTCCGCGAGCAGCCGACCCTGAATCGGTGCCATCTCTGGGGTGTCCCACAGCGCGGCGCGTGCAACGTGTCGCTCCCTGCACAACGCGACCGCCCTCTCAACCGCCTCATCGTAGGTGCCGACGGTGATGACGGAGATACCCACCTGCTCGGCCCGCTCGATGAAGAGCGCTGTCGGATCGGCTACGGGCCGATCGCCTGGGGGAACCGGTCGGTTCATCGCCCTTCACCCTGCCGCGACTTCCACCACGTGCGGAAGGGCGTCGAGGCCAGGACCGGTGCGGCGCGGTGCGCTGTCCACCCCGACAGCGGATACGGCAGGCGTTCGATCTTGCCGCCGCGCGCCACCAGCCGCTGTGCGAGCCGTCCCAGGCTTCCTGCCAACATGAACCGCGCGGGACTGCCCGTGAAGAAAGTCCACGCGCCCAAGAGCATCCTGTCCCGCCAGGACACAAGCCCGGTGCGCACGGCCCGCGCCCGCAGCTCGACCAGCATCCCGGGCAGATCAATCTTCACAGGGCAGACATCGGCGCACGCCCGGCACAGCGTGGACGCGAATGGCAGATCGCGGGCCCGCTCCAACCCCTCGTAGGCCGGGGTCAGCACGGCGCCGATCGGGCCGGCATAGACCGACCCGTAGGCGTGCCCGCCCGCATGCTGGTATACCGGGCACTCGTTCTGGCATGCGCCGCACCGGATGCACCGCAGCGCCCCGCGCAGATCGGGGTCGGCCAGCAGGCGCCTTCGGCCGTTGTCCAGGATGATCAGGTGCAGCTCCTCAGGACCGTCGGTCTCACCGGCCCGCCGCGGCCCGGTCAGCAGCGACACGTAGACGCTTGAGCGCTGCCCGGTGCCACTGCGGGCGAGTATCCGGAGGAAGACGCTCAGGTCTGCCAGATGAGGCAGGACCTTCTCGACCCCCATCACCGCCATGTGGATGCGCGGCCGGGTGGTCGTGAGCCGGGCGTTGCCCTCGTTCTCCACGATCACCAGCGTGCCGCTCTCCGCGATGGCGAAGTTGACCCCGGTGATCCCCATCTCGGCCGCCAGGAACTCCGCGCGCAGCACCTCCCGCGCCACGCGCGCCAGCTCCTCCGGCCGCTCGTAGCGCGGCACGCCCAGCTTCTTGACGAAGAGGTCTGCGATCTCCTCGGTGGGCTTGTGCACTACGGGTGCTATGAGGTGGCTGGGCCTCTCGCCGGCAAGCTGTACCACGTACTCGCCCAGATCGGTCTCGACCACACTGGCGCCGGCTGCTTCCAGCGCCGGATTGAGGAAGATCTCCTCGGTGGTCATGGACTTGCTCTTGACGATGCGGCGCACGCCCCGTGAGCGGGCCAGATCGGTAATGATCGCGCGCGCTTCCGCGGCATCGGAAGCCCAGTGAACCGTGCCGCCAAGCGCGGAGACCTGCGATTCGAGCTGCCGCAGGTACTTCTCCAAGTTTGCCAGCACGTGATCCTTGATCCCGGCCGCGGTGCTGCGCAGCGACTCCCACTCGGGCAGTTCGGCCGCGGCGTCGGCCCGCGCCCTGCGGGACGCCGGCATGGCCTTCCCCATCTGGCGCTGCAGTGACTCGTCCCGCAGCGCCCGCTCGATGTTGCGGATCAGGTCAATCCGGGTCGGATGGTCCATCATCAAGATCCCGCCAGGATCTCTGCCAGGTGCAGCGCACGCACACGGCTGCCACGGCGGGAGAGCCCTCCGGAGATGTGCATCAGGCAGCTCACATCGGTGGCGGTGACCACCTCGGCGCCGCTGGCCTCGATGGTGTCGAGCTTGGCGGAGAGCATCGCGCCGGAGAGCGCCGCGAACTTGATCGAGAAGAACCCTCCGAACCCGCAGCACTGCTCGGCGGCAGGAAGCTCTACCAGGCGCAGATCGCGAACCGCCCGGAGCAGGCCGAGCGGCTCATCCCGCAATCCCAGCCCGCGCAGGCCGTGGCAGGATGGGTGGTAGGTAACGGTGGCGGGAAAGCGCGCGCCCAGGTCGGTAACGCCCAGCACGCGAACGAGATACTCGCTCAGTTCGTAGGTGCGGGAGGCAATGGATCGCGCCAGATTCAGGAGTGCCGGCGTGTCGCGAAACAGGTGCGGGTACCACTCGCGCACCATGTCCGCGCAGGAACCCGACGGCGCGACGATGGCCGGCGCGTGCGCAAAGACGTCCAGGAACCGCCGCGCCAGCACGCGCGCCTCTTCCTGGAACCCATTGTTGAACGCGGCCTGGCCGCAGCAGGTCTGTTCCTCGAAAAACGCCACGGTGCAGCCGGCGCGTTCCAGCACGCGCACCGAGGCCTCGCCCACGTTCGGATAGAGCTGGTCAACCAGACAGGTGACGAAGAGCGCGACCGGCTTCACAGTTCCTGGTCGCTATCTCACAGGAGTGCCGCTGCCTGAGCAGAAGCGGCTCCCTTCGGCAACCGGACTCCTTCGGCGGAGAGGGCGGCCTCAAGAGCGCTGAGAAGCAACAGAACCCAGCGCGGTTGGCTAGAGTGTCCCATCAGGCCTATCCTCCAGACCTTGCCCCGCAGCGGTCCCAGTCCGCCGGCAATCTCGATCCCGTACTCCCGCAGCATCCGGGTGCGCACCCGGGCATCGTCCACCCCTTCGGGGATGACAACCGTCGTGATGGTGGGCGACCGATCGGGCTCGGCGGCCAGCAGCTCCAGGCCCATGGCCTGCAACCCCGCCCAAAGGGCTCGGGTGTTACGCCAGTGACGCGCCACCCGGGCATCCATTCCCTCCTCCACAACGAGCCGTAGCGCCGCGCGCATCGCATAGATCTGCTGCACGGGTACGGTGTGGTGGTAGGCATGCGTGGGTCCCCAGTACTTCCAAAGTCCCTCGAGATCCAGGTAGAAGGCGGCGGGCGCACCTCGGCCGCGCGTGCGCGCGTGCACGGTCAGCGGCGCCATTCCGGGAGGCGCGCTCAGGCACTTCTGACTTCCGCTGTAGCAGGCGTCAATGCCCCACCCATCCACCGGCAGCTCGGCCCCGGCCAGCGAGGCGACCGCGTCCACCAGGAACGTCGCGCCATGTTCGTGCGCCACGCGGGCAAGATCGGTCAGGGGCTGCAGCACTCCCGTCGAGGTCTCGACGTGCACCACCGCCACGCAGGCTATCCCCCGTCCTCCGGGGCGTGACGCCAGCGTGCGCTCGAGATCGGCCGCGTTCACCGCTCGGCCCCAGGGCGCTTCGACCCTAACCACCTCGGCGCCGATCCGGGTTGCGATCTCGACGATGCGATCGGCGAAGAACCCGGCGGCGCAGACGGCCAGTCCCTCGCCCGGTTTCACCATGTGCAGCAGCGCCGCCTCCATCCCGGCGGTCCCTGTACCCGAGACCGGCAGCGCCAGCTCGTTCTTGGTCTGGAACACGCGGCGCAGCAGAGCGACGGTCTCGTCCAGAATGAGGAGCATTTCGGGATCCATGTGCCCTAGCAGTGGCTGCGCAAGCGCCTCTGTGACCTCGGGAGGGAGCAGGCTTGGCCCGGAACCAAGAAGGATACGCTCGCTGGGAGTTGTGCTCATAGGTGCCTCCTTCTCCGGATACTATTCATTCTCCCCGCCGGGCGCCAATGCCTCGGCGCCCGGCTTCATGGCGCACTCGCGCAGGAACCGCGCCCCCTGCTCGGGCACCACGGGGTTGATGTAGAACCCAGAACCCCACTCGAACCCGGCGACCTGCGTCAGCCGCGGCATGATCTCTAGGTGCCAATGGTAGAAGTGCCCGGCGTGATCGGAATAGGGCGCGGTGTGCACGATGAAGTTGTACGGCGGGTTGTTCAGGCACGAGTGCAGCGCGTGCAGCGCCGTCCGCAGCGCCTCCGCGAACGGGAGGACGTCGTCCTCCCCCAGCGCCCCGAACGATGCCCGGTGCTCCTTGGGCATCAGCCAGGTCTCGAAGGGAAAGCGCGCCGCGTATGGCTGCAGCGCCACGAACCGCTCGTTCTCGAAAACGATCCGGTCGCGGGCCGCCAGTTCCTGCTCAATCAGGCGACAGAATACGCACACCCCGTTGCGACCGAAGTGTCGCTCGGCCGCTTCCAGCTCCTCGGCCGCCCGTTTGGGGATGACCGGCAGGGCGATGAGCTGCGAGTGCGGGTGGGACAGCGAGGCGCCGGCGGCACGGCCGTGGTTGCGGAAGAGCAGCGCGTACTCAAACCGGTCGTCGCCGTCCAGGTCGCGGTACCGCTGCAGGTAGGCCCGGACCACGTCGGCCACCTCGCGAACCCGCATCAGGCCGAGGTGGGTGTGATGATCGGTAGTCTCAATGATAACCTCGTGCGCGCCGACCCCGTCCATGCGCGTGAACATGCCGGTGCTGCTGCGCGTGGTGTCGCCTTCGATGCGTAGCGCCGGGAACTTGTTGGAAACGACCCGCACCTGCCAGCCGGGCGCATTTCGCGCCGTGCCGGGGTTGCGGACGGCAAAGATCTCGGGCGGTGTCCGGTCCTCGCGGCCGGAACAGAACGGACAGCGCTCCAGGTCGTTTACCTCCACCGGCGGCGTCGCGAAATCGGTGGGCCGCGCCGCCCGCTCGGTGGCGATGATCACCCAGCGGCCGGAGATCGGATCGGTGCGCAGTTCAGGCAAGATCGTTCACCTCGCTCGGAAGATGTGCTGCCTCAGGACGGCCGCTCCGCGGCCCGCCGGACGGTGGCATCGTACAGTTCGAGATACCGGCCGGCCACCCTGTCCCACGAGAAGTCCGCCCGCATCCCAACCTGCTGCAGCGACCGCCACAGGACCGGGTCACGGTAGGCGGCAACGGCGCGGCATATTGCCGCTACCAGCGCATCCGGGGTGTAGTCGTCGAAGACGAACCCGTTGGCGCGCTCGAGGCGCATGTTCTCCGGCGTGGCGTCCACGATGCTGTCCGCCAGACCGCCGGTGCGCCGTACTACAGGGGGCGTGCCGTAGCGAAGACTGTAAAGCTGATTGAGGCCTGAGGGCTCGAAGCGCGAGGGCATCAGGAAGATGTCGGCGCCTGCCTCGATCCGATGCGCGAGTCCCTCATCGAACCCTATGATGGCCCGCAACTGGTTGGGAAACCGGGCGGACGCGGCTCGGAACGCCTCCTCAAAGGCGGGCTCGCCCGTGCCAAGGATTACCACCTGCGCCCCGGTCGCGACGATCGCATCCAGCGCGGCGGCCACCAGGTCGAACCCCTTCTGTGGTGCCAGCCGGGCAACGGTACCGATCAGGGGCGCGTAGGCCTGGACCGGCAGCCCCATCTCCTGTTGAAGCGCCGCCTTGCAGCGGGCCTTGCCGGCAAGGTCACCGGCGTGATACCGGGCCGGGATGTGCGGGTCCACGCTCGGATCCCACAGCGCGTAGTCCACGCCGTTCAGGATCCCGAACAGGTCGGCCGAGCGCGCCCGCAGCAGCCCGTCCAGCCCGACCCCAAACTCCTCGGTCTGGATCTCCCTGGCGTAGGTCTCGCTCACGGTGCTCAGGGCGTGCGAGTACACCAGGCCCGCCTTCATGACGTTGACGTTCCCGTAGAACTCCAGGCCGTCCGGCGCGAAGGTCTCGGGCGGCAGGCAACTCAACGGAAACTGCTCGCCCGGAAAGACCCCCTGGTGAGCCAGGTTGTGCACGGTGAACAGGGTCGCAAGAGGGTTGCGGTGTGCCCGGAGGTAGGCAGGAATGAGCGCAGCGTGCCAGTCGTGGCAGTGCACGAGGTCCGGCGTCCAGGTGTTGTGCATCAGCCCCAGCGCGGACTGACAGAAGAAGGCGAACCGCACCAGGTTATCCTCGTAGTCCCGTCCCCCTTCACCGTAGAGGCCTTCGCGGTCATAGAGTGAGGGCTGGTCCAGGAAGTAGTGTGGCACGCCGTCGGAGGGCGTCCCCATCCAGACAGCGCCCTCGATCGCAGTCCCACCGATGACGCTGTATACCTGCTGCACCGGCTCGAGCCCGTTGCGGTCTACGCCGCGGTAGCGCGGCATCATCACCCGCACGTCCAGGCCCTTGCGGCGCAGCGCCGCGGGCAGGGCCCCGGCCACGTCCGCAAGCCCTCCGGTCTTCGCGTACGGCACCGCCTCTGACACGCAGAACAGAACCTTCATGGATCGCCTGCCCTCACTTCGTCCCCTGTGCAGGCCCGATGAGCCCCAGCCACAGGTCGTTTACGTTCGTGTTCGTCGGTCCACTGATGATCAGATCGCCCAGCGCGTCAAAGAACGCATAGGCGTCGTTGTTGGCCAGAGCCGCAACCGGGTCGAGCCCCATGGCGCCGGCCCGCGCCAAGGTTGTACCATCGGCCACTGCGCCCGCGGCATCGGTGGGTCCATCGGTCCCGTCGGTCCCAAACGCCGCCACCAGTGTCTGCGGGAGTCCGGCGATGATCTTAGCGGAAGCCAGCGCCAGTTCCTGGTTGCGGCCTCCCCGACCCGTCCCCCGCACCGTCACCGTGGTTTCGCCGCCCATTATCAGGCATGCCGGACGCTGGCGCGCCTTCCCATCGGCCCGCTCATTGCGCACCTGCGTGCCGAACCGCGCTCCCACGTCGCGCGCCTCGCCTTCGATGTCGGTGGCGCACAAATCAACATGATAGCCCAACGCCTTGGCCTGCTCAACTGCCGCGTCCGCAGCCAGGGTGATGTCGCCGACCACCACGGTCCTCGCCCCGGCAAAGGCCGGGTCACCCTGCTTGGGAGTCTCGGGGACGTGACCGGATGCGCCGCGCTCCAGGTGCCGGCGAACCGCGGCAGGCAACGCGCCACGCAGCCCGTAGCGGTCCACCACCTCCAGCGCGTCGGCAAATGTAGTCGGGTCGGGCACGGTCGGCCCCGAGGCGATGGCGTCGAGAGAGTTGCCCAAGACGTCGGAAAGAATCAGCGTCACGGCCCTTGCGGGCGCCGCCCGGCGGGCCAGCCATCCGCCCTTCACCTTGGATAGGTGCTTACGAACGGCGTTCACCTCGGTGATCGTGGCGCCCGAGCGCAGCAACAGATCGGTCGTGGCGATCTTCTCTTCCAGCGTCACGCCCTCGGCAGGCATCGGCAACAGGGCCGAACCCCCGCCGGAAATAAGCACGAAGACCAGGTCGCCCCGATCGGCATTGTCCACAATGTCGGCAATCCGGCCTGCTCCCACAAGCCCGGCCGCATCGGGCAGAGGGTGGCCGGCCTCGGTGAGCGCGATCCTCCGGAGCAGTTCAAGGTATCCGTACTTGGTCGTAACAGCTCCACCGGCAATGCGGTCGCCCAGCACGGCTTCCAGCGCCGAGGCCATCCGCGCCGAGGCCTTGCCCGCGCCCACCACTAAGATACGGCCGTCTGGGGTAAGATCGCAGGGTTCACCGCCGATCATCAGGCTCCCACCATCCCACCGCACGGCGCGGAGCACGGCTGCTGCGGGATCGGCGGCGGACACCGCCGCCCCCAGGATCTGGGCGGCGTGGCGGCGCAGTCCGGCGGTCTCGCCGTGGAAGAGCCGGCCGTCAACGTTCATCGCGCACCCGGCGCCGGAGGAACGCTCCACCAGGGCCCGCCGCGGTTGGGACGGACCGCCTCAACCCGCACGCCGCGCGCCCCTGCGGCATCCAGCGCGGCCCTGACCGTATCGCGTGCCAGCGGTGCAAGGTTGTTCGCCTCGCTCAGGTGGACCAGGCAGACAGTTTGGGGCCTGCCGTCGGCCGCTGCAACCGCCGCGCGCGCCGCACCGTCGTTGGACAAGTGCCCCTGCGCGCCCACGATGCGGTTCTTGAGGAACCACGGGTAGGACGAGACCGCCATGAGCCCCAGGTCATAGTTGGCCTCCAGGACGAACAGGTCGGCGCCATGGGCGCGCGCGAACAACTCATCGGTTACCTCGCCCAGATCAGTGGCGATGACCGCGCGCACGCCGTCTCTGAAAAGGACGAACCCCATCGGCGCCGCGGCATCATGGGGTAGCGGAAATGGCGTCACCTCCACGGTTCCCAGTGCAAACGGCTTCCCCGGTCTGAACAACTCCACGGTGGCGCCGGCAAGCAACGGACCCGCTGCCCGGACTGTCGGCTCGTTTGCCAGCACCACGGCTCCTGTTGCGCGTGATACTGCCGCCGCTCCTCTGGCGTGATCGTCGTGCTCGTGGGTCAGGAGGATCGCGTCCAGGCGCGGTACCCGGCCGTCTTCCCCGATCTCCCTCAGAACCGCTTCGGCGGTCAGCCCCGCGTCAATCAGGAAGCGCGTCGCCCCTGCCTCGACCAGGATCGCGTTGCCGGAGCTGCCGCTGCGCAGCACGCGCACGCGGAGCGGGCTCTGCCGCAGCGTCACGAGCGCAGTAGCTCCTCGGCCTCAGGCATCAGGAGCAGAGCACCCTCCTCTGCCAGACGGGCCGCAACCCGCAAGGCCTCGACCGTCTCCGCGACCGCGGCAAATCCGGATGCCGAGGGAACGGCTGCTGCGCGCGGGGGGTGGATTGTGACCGTCATCGCACCAGCTGCGTCGGGAATCCCAGCCATCTCGCGCGCCCGGCGCACCGCCAGGGGGAAGTCCCCCATCTCGTCCACGAGCCCCTGTTCCACCGCCTGGCGGCCGGTCCACACGCGGCCGCGGGCGATATCTTCGATCTCGGCCTCGCTCCTGGCGCGGCCCTGGGCCACCTTGCTCACGAAGCGCCGGTATACCGCCTGGATCTCGTGGCGGATCCGGTCGAGCTGCGTCGGGGTAAACGGCTGGAAGCCCGAGGGCATGGTGGCCGCCTCTCCCCGCGCCACGATCTCGCGGTTGAGCCCGAGCCTGCCAAAGAGACCCCGAACCGTCAGCTTGCCGTTGATAACGCCGATCGATCCGGTGACGGTCGCGGGCTGCGCGATGATCCGGCCGGCGCCGCAGGAAACGTAGTAGCCGCCTGAGCCGGCCACGTTGCCCATGAACGCGACCACGGGCTTCCTGACCTTGATGCGCTCAACCTCGCGCCAGATCAGATCGCTGGCCAGCGCGGATCCGCCGCGCGAGTCCACGTGGAAGACGACCGCGCGCACGCGCGGGTCGCGCTCCGCGGCCCTGAAAGCGCGGGCCACCGTCTCGGAGCCCGCGAATCTTCCTCCCACGAACGGCAGGGGAAGCGGCAGATCGCGGCTCTCGCCGGTAACGATCATGCCGATCAACTCAACGACACCGATCACCGCGGCGCGTGAGCGCCACTGATACGGCGTCGGCAGGCGCCTGCGGGCCTGCGCCCACGGCCGCAGCGCGGCCATGCGGGACGGGGATCCCAGGCGGGCGGGCAGCTCGTCCTCGTAGCATATGCCGTCAATCAGCCCATCCGTCCACGCATCGTGCGCGCCGAGCGGGGCGCGGTCCACGGCCGCGCGCACGGCGCCCGGATCGAGGCGACGCGCCGCGGCCACATCCTCCACGAACACGGCCATCACCGAGTCGAGCACCGACTCGACGACCTCTCGGTGATACTCGGAGAGACCGGACCGCATAAACGGGTCATACGCGGTCTTGTACTCGGCGATCCGCTCGAACTCCGGGAGAACCCCGGCCCGATCGAATGCCTCGCGGAAGAAGGTGATCTCTGCGCGCAGCCCAAGGACGGCCCAGTGACCGGCTTCGGGCATCCAGATCTCGTCGGCTGCCGCGGCCAAGTAGTAGTCAGGCAGATCGGCCTCCTGCAGGTAGGCGACAACCCGCTTGCCCCGGCCCCGGAACTCATCCAGGGCCGCCCGGAGGCTCTGCACCGTCGCCATCCCGGCGCGCAGGCCGTGCACGCGCAGCACGATGCCTCGCACGCGCGCATCCCCGGCGATGCGTTCCAGTCGCTCCCGCAGCGCCTCCAGGCTCTCATCCGGGCGCTGCAGCGGCCGCATCAGCATCCGCTGCGCCAGGGGCCGAGGCGTGGGGTTGCGTTCGGGGTACGACCCCGTCAGCTCAACAACCACATAGTCCAGCGGCGGGCCGGGTAGGCGGGCCAGGGCATTGAAGAGGAAGAGCAGGCCGTTGCGTATCAGATCCAGAATCCAGGTCATAGGACTATTCTATCCACCGACGGCGATGACGCCTAGCGGGAAGATAGGTACCCCGACTGGAGCAGGATGATGCTGACCGACGCTGAACGCCGCACCCTGCGCGCGCTGTGCGACGCCATGGTGCCGGCCCTCGCCGGGGCCGAAGACCCCCACGGATTCCTGGCGCGTCGCGGATCAGACCTCGGCCTGCCGGCGCTGATCGAGGAAGGACTGGCCGAAGCGCCGGAGCACCTGCGCGCGCAGTTTCGGCAACTCCTCAGGGTGATGGGAAGCCGTGCCGCGAACCTGATGCTGGCCGCCAGGCCACGGGGCGTGGCAGAGATGTCTGCCTCCGCGGCAGAGGCCTATCTCAGGTCGTGGGGCACCAGCCGTCTGCCGCTTCGGCGCGCGGCCTTCCAGGCCCTCAAGCAGGTCATCACCTTCCTGTTCTACGCCTCTCATCCGCTCGGAGAATCCAACCCCAACTGGCCCACCCTCGGGTTTTCCGGCCATCCTCACGTGTCGCCGGGCGCGGCCCCGCGCATCACGCCGTTGGCCGTAACCTCGGATGTCAACCTGGACACCGATGTCTGCGTAATTGGATCGGGCGCCGGCGGAAGCGTGGCCGCGGCCGAGCTGAGCCGGGCAGGTCGCCGGGTGCTGATCGTCGAGCGCGGAGGGTACTACGACCAGGGCGACTACAACGGTGACGAGTACGAGATGCTCCGGCGGCTCTCGCTGGGCAAAGGGTTGTTCGGCACCGCTGACAACGCCTTCGGGCTGCTCGCGGCGACGTGCCTGGGCGGCAGCACAGTTGTCAACTGGTGCACGAGCCTGCGGCCTCCAGGCGACGTGCTTGAAGAGTGGGAGCGCGAGCACGGGATTGACGGCGCCTCGGGCACTGAGTTCCACGCGGCGATAGACGCCGTGGAGCGTCGGTTGAACGTGAACACCCTGGAGAGCAACCACAATCCCAACAACCAGGTCCTGGCGGACGGCGCCCGGGCACTGGGATACCGTCTCGAGACGATCCCGCGCAACGTGCGGGGGTGCGATGACTGCGGCCCGTGCGTGTACGGCTGCGCGCGGGGCGCCAAGCAGGACGCGCTCGTCACACACATCAGGGATGCCTGCGAGGCAGGTGCCCGGGTGCTGGTCCGCTGCCGCGCGGAGCGCGTACTCGCCCGCTCCGGCGAGGTGACCGGGGTAGAGGCGGTCGCGACCGATCCAGCGTCTGGGAGGCAGCACCGCGTAACGATCCGCTGCAGGACCGTGGTGGTGGCCGGCGGCGCCATCTTCTCACCGGCGCTACTGCTGCGCTCAGGGCTCGGCAACGCGATGGTGGGCCGCGGGCTTCGGCTGCATCCGGTGACCGCCTGCCTGGGCGTCTACCCTCATCCGATCAGGATCTGGTCCGGAGCCGCCCAAACGGCCACCTGTACCGAGTTCACCAGGGTACGCGGGATGCACGGGTTCTGGATCGAGGCATCCCCTGGTCATCCCGGGCTGTCGGCGATGGCCCTACCCTGGGTCGGCGGGGAAGAGCACAAGCGTCAGATGGCGCGCCTGGAGCACACCGCCGCGCTGATCGTGCTCGTGCGCGACAGCGGCAGCGGCAGAGTTGACCTCACCCCCGACGGAAATCCCCTGGTGCGCTACGCGCTGAACGCGCAGGACAGGTCGCTGATGCTGCGGGGGCTGGAAGAGATGGGCAAGATCCACATGGCCGCCGGCGCACTGGAGGTGTCCAGCCTGCACACGCGGGGCGTGCGCGTGCGCAGGGACGAACCCGGCGCCGCGGCCCGCTTCGCTGATGGAGTCCGGCGCGAGGGAATCCGTCCGAACGCGCTCGCGCTGTTCAGCGCGCACCTAATGGGCGGCCTGCCGATGGGTGCGGATCCGCGCCGCGCGGCCGTGGATCCCTCAGGAGGACTTTACGGAGTGCGCAACCTGTTCGCGGCCGACGCGAGCCTCTTTCCCTCCGCGCCCGGCGTGAACCCGATGATTGCCATCATGGCGATGGCCTACCGTGTGGCGCAGCGGATCGCATCCGCCGGATAGCGCGCCGGGCCGGCCGCGGCCGTACCTGGTCAGCCGTAGCCCAGCTCGGCCAGCCGCTCCTCGTCGAACCCGAAGTAGTGCGCGATTTCGTGCACGACCGTGCGCCGGATCTCCTCGCGGATCTCGTCCTCGGTATCGCACTCTTCCTCGAGCGGCCCCTGGAAGATGGTGATAACGTCGGGCAGGGTGTAGGGCAGCATGGGACTCCGATCGGGAAGCGGCGTGCCGTGGTAGAGACCGAACAGCACGTCGTCCGGCTCCATCCCGGCGTCGGCGAGATGCTCCTCGGTCGGCCAGTCGTCCACCGTGACCTCGATGTTGTCCAGGGCGCCGCGCAGATCCGGGGGAATGCCGCGCAGGGCGTCGGCCACGAGTTGCTCGAATCGCTTCCGGCTGATGCGGATCATTTCGGTTCCCAGCATATCATGTGCATGTGCTTGACCACCCTCCCACGATTCGGATATGATTGTACGGTACTGTTGTACGGTACCGTTACGTTTGCCGTACTATCGGGGTGACTATGACAACCCGCGCAGGACGTCTGGAAGTCCGACTCCCTGATGCCACGCGCCGGCTGCTGCGCGAGGAGGCGCGCCGCCGCGGCTTCTCGGTGTCCGAACTGGTGCGGCAGGGCATCGAGATGGTCATCCGCGAGGACCGCGCAGCCCGTCTCAAGGCCGCCGCGACACTGTTCGCCGTCGGGGCACCGGTCGCCGATTGGGAAACCATGGAGGACGAGATCGAGCGCGCGCACGGGGCGGACAACCGGTGAGCCCCGTATTCCTGGATACCAACGTGCCCATGTATGCCGCCGGCACCGACCACCCCCTCCGCAGCCCGTGTCAGCGGGTGGTGCGGGCGGCCGCCGAAGGCACGCTGGACGCCGTCACCGACGCCGAGGTGTTCCAGGAGATTCTCTACCGGTACTGGGCAATCGGGCAGCGGCAGGCAGGCCTGGCGGTCTTCGACAGCTTCCACCGCATCATGCTCGGCAAGATCCTCCCGGTCGAGCAGGCCGACATCGAGCAGGCCCGAGCCCTGCTCGCGCAGCACGCCGCGCTCAGCCCGCGGGACGCCATCCATCTGGCCGTAATGGTCACGCGGGGAATCCGCGAGATCATCAGCGCCGATCTGGATTTCGACGCCGTCCCCGGCGTGCGGCGCATTGACCCCGCGACGTTCGGATGATACCCCGGGCATATTGCGGCCGGCGCCGGTGTTATATCACAATGTGTGTTGATCTCCTCAGCCAAGAGGGTTCCCGGAGGTTTGCTCTGTAATGCCGATCTATGAGTACGTGTGCAACCAGTGTGGCCAAAGGTTCGAACGGCTCGTCTGGAGCAGCACGCCCGCGGACGAGATCGTGTGTCCGTCCTGCGGTGAGAGCAACGCGCGTAAGGTGATGTCCACCTTCGGCGTCGGTCGCTCGGCCGGCGGCGGCAGCGCGATCGGTTCGTCCTGCCCGGTGGCCACGCCGGGGTGCGACACAGGCGGCGGCTGACGGCTGCGGTAGGGCGGCCGGGCGCCGCCTACGGTTCGATCCACCCCCTGGTGCGCTCCACGGCGCGCTTCCACCCGCGCAGCGCCGACTCGCGGCGGTCTTCGTCCCAGGTCGGCTCGAACGTCCGCTCCGCCTTCCAGAGGGCGCGCAGTTCTTCAGTGGATGTAAACGCGCCCGCGGCAAGGCCCGCGGCGTAGGCCGCCCCGAGCGCCGTCGTCTCGCGCACCGCGGGACGCACCACCGGCACGCCCAGGATGTCCGCCTGGAGCTGCATGAGCAGGTCGTTGCCGGTCGCCCCGCCGTCCACCTTCAGCACGCTCACCGCATGCCCGCTGTCCGCGACCATCGCGTCGAGCACCTCGCGACTCTGGAAGCAGATCGCCTCCAGCGTCGCGCGCACCAGGTGCGCCTTCGTCACGAAGCGCGTCAGCCCGACGATCGCGCCGCGCGCGCTCATGTCCCAGTGCGGCGCGAATAGGCCGGAGAACGCCGGAACGAAGTAGATCCCGCCGGCGTCTGGAACCTGCGCCGCGATCGCCTCGGTCTCAGCAGCGCTTGAGATCAGGCCCAGGTTGTCGCGCAGCCACTGGACCGCCGCACCGGTGATCGCCACCGATCCCTCCAGCGCGTAGGCCCGTCCGCCCGCCCGGGCCGCGCCCAAATCGTACGCGGCGGTGCCGAGCAGCCCGCGCGTGCTGCGCACCGGCGCCGCGCCCGCGTGCTGGAGCAGGAACGAGCCGGTCCCGTAGGTGTTCTTGGCCTCGCCGGGCGCGAAGCACGCCTGTCCAACCAGCGCGGCCTGTTGATCGCCCAGGTCGCCGCACACCGGGATCACCTCGCCGAACGGCCCATCGGCAAGTGTGCGGCCGTAGGGCTCGGCCGCGGCAGAGGGCCGGATCGCGGCCAGGACGCCATCGGGGATACCGAAGCGGCCCAGGAGCACCGGATCCCAACTCAGATCGTCGAGGCCGCACAATAGCGTGCGAGAGGCGTTGGTGGGATCGGTCACGTGCGCGCCTCCCAACGGGCCGCCGGTCAGGTTCCAGATCACCCAGGTATCAACCGTACCGAGGCGGAGATGCCCTGCCGCGGCCAGATCCCGCGCCTCGGGCACGTTCGCCATCAGCCATCGGATCTTCGTCGCCGAGAAGTACGTGCTGATGGGCAGCCCGGTGCGGGCACGCACGTCGTCATCCCACCCGGCAGCGATCAGCGCTCGGCAGTCGGGCTCTGTCCGGGTGTCCTGCCAGACGATCGCGTTGTGGACAGGACGGCCGGTGCGCGCGTCCCATGCAACCACTGTCTCGCGCTGGTTCGTGATCCCCACCGCCAGGATACGCCCGCGCGGCGCTGCGGCGACCGCCTCGCGCACCACCTCCTGCGTGCGCGCCCATATCTCCAGCGCATCGTGCTCTACCCAGCCGGGCTGCGGATAGATCTGCCGGTGCTCTCTATAGGCTGCGGCGACCGCGCAACCGCTCAGGTTGAAGAGGATGCAGCGTGTGCCGGTGGTACCCTGATCAACCGCGGCAAGGTACTCGTTCATCTCTCGCTCCTGTGCACGAGCTTCCTCACCCACCTGGCGTGGCCCAGGTGGAAGTTGCTGTGCCCGACGACCGCCCAGTAGAGGAGCCACGCCCTGGACTTCCCTTTCCACAGATCAACCAGCCTGGTTGCGTTCGGCCTGAAAGCGCCCCCGGAGGCGGCCTGGTCCACCCTGAGGGGGTCCACGACGCCGTCCAGCGCCTCGGGCGCGAGGCCCCCCACGGTCTCCCGCGTCCGCCGGCCGACCGCGGTGCGGTACTGACGGAGACCGGACAGGTCCACTGCGTCGCTGAACTCACCGACCTCGTCAGGAGTCATCCCGGTGCCGACGTCCCGCTCGGCCACGTTGAGACGCGGGTAGAAGCCGCCCTCGAACAGCACCTGCGGGCGGCCTGCCAGGACGACACTGACGGTCACGTCTTCGATCCGGGTGATGTGCCAGAGCAGCCAGGCAATCGAGTTGAACCCGTGCGGCCTGATCCGAAGCTGCTCATCGCTCAACCCTCGCACCGCGAACACCTCGAGGGACATCCCGCCCTCGCCATCCGCCACCTCCGGCAGATGTACGAGCGCGTGTTCCCGCAGAAAGAACTGCAGCGCGTCCATGACTTCCCCCTTGAGGCGCCAGCCGGCCCCGCCTCCTTGACTCATACCGGCTGGGCGGGGAATTCTCCTGTATCGGGCGCGGTTGAGTAGTAGAGAACCCGGAGGTGGGGCAGCGTGAAGATCGTGCGCTTGGCACTGCTCCTTGCAATGATCACCGTGCTGATGGCGTCTCCGACCGCGACGACGCAGGAAGCACCGGTTGGGATCCGGTACTTCGGGCAATCGTTCTTCCTGATCACATCCGGAGCTCTGCGCATCGCGATTGACCCCTTCGGCGACATCGGATATCCCTTTCCCCCGGTTGAAGGCGACGTGGTGCTGGTCACGCACGAGCACCGGGATCACAACAATGTCGGCCTGGTAGGCGGCGCGCGCAGGATCCTGCGCGGGCTCACCGAGGGTGGGCGGGACTGGGTTAAGATCTACGAACGCATCGAAGGGACGCTCTTCTACACCGTGCCCTCGTTCCACGACGACGTGTTCGGGGCTGCCCGTGGCCTGAACGCGATCTTCGTTATCGAGACGGGTGGCTTCCGAGTCGCACACCTCGGCGATCTTGGGCAGCCTTTCCTGAGCGAAGGGGTGCTGCGCGCGATAGGGCGGGTGGACATCCTGATGATTCCGGTCGGGGGGGCGCCGTTCACGATCGGAGCGCGCGAGGCCACACACGTCGTGGAGCAGATCAGGCCCAGGATTGTCATCCCGATGCACTACAGGACCGCGGTCAGGCCCGACTGGCCCGGGACGGATGAGCGGCCGTTCCTGGAAGGGAAACCGAACGTCCGGCGGCTGGGTAGTAACATGCTGACCGTCGCGCACGACCAGCTTCCGGCCACGACGCAGATCGTGGTAATGAACTGGCGCTAGCCGCCGGGAGTCCGGCCAGCACCACCCCGGATCGCGCTGCCCCACGCCGCTGACCGCACCCTGGATGCCGGACTCCCATGAGGAATCCGGTCATCCACCGATGCCGCAGGACTTCCCCAGTCCGTACATTGAATGGTAGAAGCAGCCAACCGAACGAACCGAACGGGAGACAGCCGCATGGCGCAGAAGAAGGCGGGCGCGATCAGGATTGACGAGGCCTGGTGCAAGCGGTGTGATATCTGCATCGCGTTCTGCCCGCGGGACGTCCTGGCGGCAGGTGACGGCGGGATTCCCCGGGTCGTCAATCTCCCGGCGTGCACGCTCTGCATGCTCTGCGTGTTGCGGTGCCCCGACTTCGCGGTCGAGGTCATCGAGGACAAGGAGGTCGCATAAGGCGATGTCGCAGCCGCGACTCATGCAGGGTAACGAAGCCTGCGTGGAAGGGGCACTGGAGGCGGGGCTGCAGTTCTTCGCCGGGTATCCGATCACGCCGTCCACCGAGATCGCCGAGTTGCTGGCCGACCGACTGCCCCGGGTCGGAGGCTTCTTCATCCAGATGGAGGACGAGATCGCGAGCATGGCCGCGGTGATCGGCGCGTCGCTGGCAGGGATGCGGGCGATGACGGCCACTTCGGGGCCCGGCTTTTCGCTCAAGCAGGAGAACCTGGGCTACGCGGCCATCACCGAAACGCCCTGCGTGGTGGTGAACGTCCAGCGGGTGGGTCCCTCCACCGGGATGCCGACCTCACCGGCGCAGGGCGACGTGATGCAGGCCCGTTGGGGAACCCACGGCGACCACCCCGTGGTGGTGCTTACACCCTCGTCCGTCCTGGAAACGTACACGCTCACCGCGAAGGCCTTCGCGATCGCCGACGAGCTGCGCGTACCTGTGATCCTGCTTACCGACGAGATCACAGGCCACATGCGTGAGCGGGTGTTGCTCCCCGATCCTGGGACCATTCCGAGATCCCGGCGCCCCCGGGCGGGCCAGGCGCCCCCGGACATCCCACCCATGGAGCACTTCGGGGAAGGTCGCAGGGTGATGGTTACCGGGCTGTACCACGATTCCACCGGCTTCTGGACCGAGAGTCGAGAGGAAGCCGACCGGCTGGTAAGGCGGCTGGCCGGCAAGGTGGAGAGCCGGCGGGAGCAGTTGACCATGGTTGACCGCTGGCATCTGGACGACGCGCAGGTCGTGGTGGTGGCTTACGGATGCGTGGCCCGTTCGGCCCAACGGGCAGTGCACCTGGCCCGCGAGCGGGGCCACCGCGTGGGCATGCTGCGTCTCTCATGCCTATGGCCCTTCCCCCGCCACGAGATCGAGGCGATCGCCGAACGGGTGGACCGCATCGTAGTCCCCGAGATGAACCTCGGCCAGATGGTGGGCGAGGTGGAACGGGCCGCCTGCGGCCGCTGCAAAGTGATCGGGTACAACCGCGTGGACACAGAACTCATCCGGCCCGAGGAACTGCTCCCTGTGCTGGAGGGGGTGTAGAGTTGGAGGAGATGCGCTTCCTGCGCCGCGAGAACCTACCGCACATCTGGTGCGTAGGTTGCGGCCACGGGATCGTCCTGGGCGCGGTCGCCCGGGCCATGGAGAAGGCCGGCGTGGACCAAGACCGCACGGTGGTGGTCTCCGGCATCGGCTGCTCGTCCCGTGCGGTGGGATACCTGAGCATGGATGCCCTGCACACAACCCACGGCCGTGCCCTGGCTTTTGCCACCGGTATCAAGCTGGCCCGCCCCGACCTACGGGTGGTGGTGCTGGCCGGAGACGGCGATCTCGCCGCCATCGGCGGCAACCATCTGATCCACGCCGCCCGGCGCAACATCGGGATCACCACCGTGTGCTTCAACAACGGTATCTACGGTATGACGAGCGGCCAGTACTCGCCGCTGACTCCGGCGGGCTATCGCACGACCACCTCACCCTTCGGGCACCTCGAGCGCGACTTTGACCTGTGCCGTCTCGTGCAGGCCGCCGGGGCCACATACGTCGCCCGCAGCACGGCCTATCACGTGCACCAGACCATCACCTACATAACGCGCGCCCTGAACCACGACGGGTTCTCCTTCGTGGAGGTGTTCTCGCCGTGCCCGACCTACTTCGGGCGGTTCAACCGCATGGCCGATCCCGTCAAGATGATGCAGTGGCTGCACGATGGCACGGTGCAGGCAGGGCAGGCCGCCAGGATGACCCCGGAAGAACTACGAGGCCGCGTGGTCATCGGCGAGTTCCACCGGACCCAAGAGGTGCCCGAGTACGCCCGATCATATCGTGAGATGATCGCCCGCCTGGCCGAAGGTGGTGACCACGGTGCAGGGTAAGCGCTGGGAGGCCACTCTGGCAGGGTCCGGAGGCCAGGGCCTCATCACGGCCGGGATCATCCTGGCCGAGGCAGCGGTACTGGCCGGTCTCAACACGGTGCAGACCCAGTCGTACGGCCCGGAGTCCCGGGGCGGCGCGACCCGCGCGGAAGTGGTGATCGCCGACGGCGAGATAGACTACCCGAAGGTCACCAACCCCGATGTCCTACTGGTGCTGACCTCCGAGGCCTACCGGCGGTACGGGAGCCGGCTCAAGGAGGGCGGGCTGCTGATAGCCGATCAGGATCTGGCGGGTGAGGTCCCCTCCGGGCCCTACCGGATCTTGCGGGTGCCCATTACCCGTATTGCCAGGGAGGAACTGGGGCGCGAGATCGTCGCCAACATAGTGGCATTGGGCGTGCTGGTGGCGTTGACGCAGGCGGTACCCATGGAGGCACTGGAGCAGGCCGTGTTGGGCCGGGTTCCGAAGGGCACAGAGGAACTGAACCAGCGCGCGCTGAGGTGTGGCGAGGCGGCAGGGATGCAGGAAGCGCGCAACGCATGAGCACGGTCGGCACCTGGCGTAACGATACCGACGAGCAGTTGCTGGTAGGCGAGGTATCGCTGGACGAACCGTGGTCGCTAATCGAAACATACGCCGGCCTCGTCCGCGAATCCGGCACGAAGCAGGAGAAGCGGGCCTTCGCCTACCTGAGCAGGCGTCTCAAAAAGCACGGTGTGCCCCACACGATCCACACACCGACGCTGCTGATCAGCGTGCCCCGGCGTGCCCGCCTGGAGATCCTGGCGCCCGAGCGCCGTCTGTTGACCGCCAAGACGCCGTCAATGTCACTGTCCACCGGCGGCCGGTGGAAGCGCGGGCAGGTCGTCTACGTCTCCACCCAGCACATGGGCGACATCCGTGGGCTTTTCGAGGGCGTTGGAAGGGAGATGCCCGAGATCGCCGGCAAGATCGTCCTGACCGAGGGCTACGCCTCACCGGGCAAAGTGGCCGACTTCACGAAGGCGGGCGCGATCGGCGCCATATTCATCAGCCCTGGAGAGCGCATCCACGAGGGCATCTGCACCACGATATGGGGATCGCCCGACCTGGACTCGATCGAGCGCAAGCCCTCCATCCCGGTCGTCTGCGTGAGCAAGAGCGACGGCGGCCGGCTGCGCGACCTGGCGCGCCACGGCGGCGTCAAGGCGCGGCTCTCGACGAAGCTGGACGAGGGTTGGGTCGAGTGTCCGGTGTGCGTGGCCGAGATCCCGGGCCGGGAGGCGCCCGAGGAGTTCGTGCTCGTGCACGGCCATGTGGACGGCTGGCACCAGGGTATAGGCGACAACGCCACGGGCGACGCCACGATGCTGGAACTCGCGCGCATCCTCTGGAAGCACCGTAACCGGCTGGAGCGCACCGTGCGCATAGCCTGGTGGTCCGGCCACTCACAGGGCCGCTATGCCGGCTCGGTCTGGTACGCCGACGCCTTCGGGCTGGACCTCGACGCGCACTGCATCGCGCACATCAACTGCGACTCGACCGGCTGCCGTTGGGCCACGGTGTACGAGGACGTGTTCTGGATGAGCGAAGCCGAGGGCATCGGGAAGGCGGTCATCAAGGACGTGACAGGACTCGAGGCCGCCGGCGGCAGGCCGCTGCGCGCAGGAGACTGCTCGTTCTCGAACATCGGGGTCTCGACCTTCTACATGCTGTCATCCAAGATGCCCAGGCCGCTTATGGAGGAAAAGGGATACTATCCCGTAGGCGGATGTGGCGGCAACATCGCCTGGCACACCGAGGATGACACCCTGGAGATCGCCGATCGCGACAACCTGCTGCGGGACACGAAGGTGTACCTGGTGGCCGCGTACCGGGCGGCCAATGCCACGCTACACCCGCTCGACTTCCGCGCGCTCGCCGACGAGATGGCCGGCACGTTGCGGACCTACCACGACGCGACCGGCGGCGCGTTCGACCTCAGTCTGCCGCAGGCCGAGGCGCAGGGACTGCGCGCCGACCTCGACCGCTGGTACCTCGACCACGCGGGCCTGGGCGGTCGGCCGGCATCCGATCCCGCGGTGCGCGCGGCCAACGCCACGCTGCGGAAGCTCGCGCGTGTCCTTGTGCGGATCAACTACACCCGCGCAGGCCGCTTCAGACACGATCCGGCCGTGGACGTGCCGCCCCTGCCCGACCTGGCCCCGGCGAAGACACTGAAGGACCTGGCCCCGGGCAGCGACCGCTACCACGTGACCCTGACGCACCTGGTCCGCGGCCGCAACCGCGTCACCGCGGCGCTGCGCGACGCGCGGGCCCTGCTCGCCTCGTGAACGCTGCAACGGCTCCGTGAACGCATGAAGGCGGCGAGCCGGGGGATTCTCCCCCGGCTCGCCGCGCCACCTGCAAACTCCGCTCTTCTCCTACGGCATGGTTAAGTTCAGCCCGACGTACCAGCCGCCCCACCGGACGCCGCAGGGCGAACCTAAGCAGACCGACGGATCGTGGCTCCAGGAGATCCCCCGGTAACCGCCTTCAAGCCCCCACGCACCGAACGTGCGGCCGAGCCCGACGTTCCAGTCCATGACCCGGGCGTTGAACGTGCCGGTGCTTTCGTATGCGAAGGACTCCGTGGCCTGGCCGAACGGCCCGTAGGCGGCGCTGCCGGTCAGGTACCACTGGTCACGCACGTTGACTTTGGCGTCAACCCCGAGGCGGAAGCCTGACTGGCGGATGTATGCAGCAGGGGGACCAAAGTTAGGCCACTCGAATGCCGCTGATCCCCAACCTGCGAACAAGCTGAATACCCCGCGTTCTGAGGTGAAGTTCCGGTGCAAGTTGAAGTTCCAGAACCGGTTGAACTGACCGGGAGTAGCCCATACGGTGTTGAACGCCCCTGTATCATAGTTCAAGCTGGCCGCCCACTCGCCTCCCATCAGGGTGCGGCGCAGCGAGAACCCGGTGAGGTTCGAACTGAAGACAATTGTAGATGGGCTGGCGATGTCCCAGGCGCTGTTCGGAGACGACCAGTACCGCAACTGAATCCACGTCTGGGCCGAAGCAGGAGCACTGGCGGCCATCACCAGGACCGCAACCACCGCCAGCGCGACGAGTGATCTACGCATGCAACACCTCCAGATGATGTACTTGGTATTGTGCGCGGGCGGCGGTGTCCGAGTTGTCCGCCGGGCCGTGCCACTCCACCTGCTATCCCCCATCAATTCGCAATAGACCGCCAGATTCCTGCGCCCCTGGGGGCTGTCCTCCCTCAGCGGGTAGCGTTGCCGCGAAGAATCGCTTCCAGATCAAAGAACCGCGCCCCATCCAGTCCCCTGTATCGCTCCGGATGACAGGTCAGCACAAGCACCTGCAGCCGCTCGGCGGCTTCCTCGATGATGGACAGGACCCGCGCCAGGCGCCCGGCGTCTGTTGCCGTCAGCACATCATCGAGCACAACAAGCTGACGCTCGTTCTTCGCGAGCACACCGGCCAGCGCGAGGCGCGTGGCCAAGTGGATCTGCTCCTTCTCGCCTCCGGAGAGGGAGTCGAGCGGCACGGGTGAGTCCGAGATCTCGGGGCGGACACCGGCAGGCTCAAACGCCTCTCCGAGCTGTACGCGACCCAACCCGCCGCCCGCGATGCGCTGAAGATAGCGGGTCGCAACTGCCTCCACCGGGCCGGCGACCTCTGACAGGGCTTCGGCTCTACACCGGGCCACGGTGTCGTGGAGCAGGAGAACGGCATTCGCGCGCAGCGCCTCCCTTGCGATCTCGTCCTCCAGGCGCGCGACTTCCTCTTCGGCGCGGGCCAGCTCCGAGTACGGCCCGCCACCCGAAAGGTGTTGAAGCCGGCCCTCCTCGCTCTTCTCCTCTTCAAGGGCCCTGGTGGCCTCGTCCCCAGCGCCCTTCAGTTGCCTTTCGAGCATTTCCGCGGCTTCACCCGGGTCGCCGCCGAAAGCATCCACCTTTGCCGCGACCTCGGCCAACCCTGCGTTGGCCGCTTCCCAGGCCAACGCGGCCCGCCTCAAATCGGCCTCACGCTCGTCGTCTTGCTTCCCGTCGGCCGTGAGCTCAGCCAGCCTGGCCTGCAGCTCATCGGCCTGCCGATCGCCTTCGGTCGCACGGACCCCGGCCGCATCGAGCCGCTTTCGCGCCGCCGCCAGGGCTGTCTGCGCCGATTGCCATGCGACCTCTCCCTCCCTCACTCCCGCAACAAACGAACGCTCGATCCCCTCTGCCGAGGCCCGCAGAGCCACGGCATCCGGTCGGGAGTCTCGCCAGGCGGGCCGACGCGCCAGGATCGCCTCCACCTCGGCCGTGACCCGCGTCGGTTCGGCTTGAATATCTCCTAGAGAACGCCCCGACAGCAGCGTCTCAAGCTGGACCGTCGCTTCAACCGCCTTCTTGTCCAGATCTCTTGCCTTCTCACGAAGAGACTCCAGCTCATCCGGATCCGAGGTGCCATACCCCCGCGTCAGCTCCTCGACCTTGCGCGCGGCGGCAGACCAAACCTGGCGGAGCTCGGCGGCAGACCCGGCGGGTCCTCTCGCCCGCAGCCGCGCCACACCCGGCAGATTGACGACGACCTCGGGCGTGCCTCTGACCACGAAGGGCCTGCCCGGCGCGAGGGCCCGCACCCCGGTCTCCTCGCCGGCGACGACCTCGATCTCACCTTGCTCCTGAGGCACGATCTCAAGGGTGATCAGCGCTGCGTCAAGGCGGGCGCGGGCGTCGTCGCGCGCACGGACGGCCCTTCGGATGGCCCGCATCGTCCTGTCATCAGGGGACACCTGCGCCGCGCGCTCTCTCTTCCGTTCGTCGAGCGAGGCGGCGGCCTCGCCGATGCGGGCCAGGAGCAACCCCGCGGCCCTGACTTTCTCGCTGGCTTCGAGGTAGCGCCCGGCATCCTCCGCCTCACGCCGTGCTTCCTCTACCTGCTCGCGCCCTCTGCGCGCGTCCTCCAGTTCGCTCTCGGCCTTTGCCGCGGCCACCTCGCGTTCGCTTACCTCGCGGGCCAGCAGCGGCAGTTCTGCCTGCACCCGCTGCAGCGCCTCCTGGATTCGCCCTAGGTCATCGCTGGCGACCTTGATGTGGCCTATCTCCTGCTTGAGCGCGCTGTGCGTGGCTTCCGCGGCCTTGACCTGCTCCTCCCGCACCTGCTTCTTCCCGAGCAGGTTCCGGTAGGCCTCCGCCTGCCTGCGGACCTCGCCCAGCGTCCTCGACATCTCTTCCTCATCACGCCTTGCCTGCCTGCGCTTGGTTCTCAGATCCTCGACTCTGCGGCTGGCCTGTTCGAAGAGCTGGTACTGTTCGAGCGCATTCGTCCGCGCCGTGCTGGCCTGCACCAACCGGTCTCGCAACCGAGCAAGCGGCGACGCATCCTTCCCTCTCTTGAGCTGGCCGCCGGGCGTGTAGATTGCCAGGTAGGCCTCCTCGATCGCGCTCTCCAACGGACCGCTGCCCGGTCCGGAAACCTGCGCGCCGAGGGACTCTCGAATGGCGGCGACCACATCGCCGGAAAGGCCCGGGAGCGCCAGTTCTCCCTGCGGCGCCCACAGCACCTGGGCGAGGCCGCGGTTCTCAGGCCGCGCCAGGCCGCGGCCGGGAGGATTGCGCGTCAGGATCTCCCGTACCCGATCGTCGGCCGCGTCACCCTCAGCCAGGCGCACGAACCTATCCTGCTCTCGACGCTCCAGCTCGGCGATGGGCCGATCCAGGAATCGCTTGGTCAGCCGGTATTCGGTGCCATCGTGCGCAAACTCCACCGTGACCGCGGGAGTCAGGGAGCGACCCCATGGGCGCAGCGCTTCCACATCTCTGCCTGTCACGCGATGCCCATCGAGGAGCCCGCGCAGCAGGGCCTCAAACAGTGTGGACTTACCGGTGGCGTTGGGCGCGAACAGCACGTTGAGCCCGTCGCCAAACGGTCCGACCTCCACGGCCTCCGCATAGCAGCGCCAGCCCGCCACGCGAAGCGTCCGGAGAATCACCGTCGAGCCTCGCCGGCTCCGGCCGCAGAGACAAGGGCATAGAGCTCGAGGAGGGCGCGGGAGGCGATCTCGGGCGACGCCCCCTCAGGCCGCACCCCCTGGTAGGCCGGATCGGCCAGCTCCTGGAGCCGCTCCGCAGCATCCCGCACCACGCCCGCGGGCAGGCCGGCCGTCCAGCTCGCATCGCCCGGGAATGGTCGAAGCCTGGAGGCGTCCACGCGGCCGTGCAGGAAGCGCGACGCGAGAATCTGCTCAAGGCGCAGCAGCTCGTCTCGATCCGCCGCGGCGAGAAGGCCGCTGACGCGCACCTCCAGCAAGGTCGCCGCGGCATCCCCCAGCGCCTCGACCCCTGCTCGAAGGCGCGACAGGTCACCGGGCTCGCGTAGTTCCCCTTCGATCACCGTCCAGGTGAGACGGCCCGTGCGCACGGGTGTAACCACCGGCGCCGCCCCGGCCTCCGCGATCTCCACGATCAGCGCGTTCCCGCTGTCGCGCTCTCCAAACCCGGTCGTCTCGTGGGTACCGGAATAGGCCATACGGACCGCACCATCGGGTAGCGCGTACTGTGCGGTGGAGTGCCAGTGGCCGAGAGCCAGGTAGTCGAGCCCTGCGCGCTCGGCGGCGTTGCGCGCGATGGGATAGTCGGGCTCTTCCTGAAGGATTCCCTCCACGGTGCCATGCGCCAGGCCGATGCGAATGCCGTTCGACTGACGCGGCCCGCTCGACTCACGAGGCTCGCGCGGCTCACGCGGCGGAATCCAGGCGGTGGGATCCTTGCCGGAGTGCTTGGCGCGGATGGGGCATGGGAACAGAACGCCCCCGGGGATATCCACGGGCTTCTCTTCGGCCAGCAGTTGCACGTGTCCGGCCGTCCAGACCGGATGCTCCCACACTGAGCCCGGCACCAACGGGTCGTGGTTGCCGGGGATGACGTAGACCGGACCCGCGAAGTCGGCCAGGATGTCGGCCACCTTCTGCACCAGGACGCGGTCTACACCGTTGTCCTCAAAGACGTCGCCCGCGATCAGAATGAACTCAGCGGCGGCGGCACGGGCCTCCCCAACCACCCGCCGGGCGGCGTCCAGGCGCTCCTCGCGCACGCGGGCCGCGGACTCGCCCACATGCGCGGCCCGCATGCCTATCTGCCAGTCGGCCGTGTGAAGGAACTTCATGGTATCCTCTTGTTGTTGTTTCGCTGATGGTACGCCCACCGCCTGCACGGCGATCGCACAGGTATGTACGGCAGCCGGAGTAGTCTGGAGGATAGTGGGGAATGATAGAATGCAGATGATGCGTCGGGTTCAGGTGGCAGTAGCGGTCCTCCTCTGCGTCGCCGTCGGGCTCGTCATAGGCCCTGTGCCCGCAACACACGCCCAGCTCGAGGAGTTGATCACCAACGCCAAGCCCGCCGTGGTGGTCGTCATCGCATCGAGAGCGCCCGGGAAGAGCGGGCACGGATCAGGGTTCATCTTTCATCCCTCCGGCTTCGTCTTGACCAACCACCATGTCGTTGAGGGCGCAACCGAGATCACGGTCCTGCTGCCAGACCGGCGGAGGTTTCGGGCCACGGTAGTGGACTACATCCGCCGCGTGGACTTCGCGTGCCCGCCACGAGTGGAAACCTGGATTGACGCGGCGATCCTTAAGATCGAGGGTGAGGGCTTCCCCGTCCTCCCACTGGGCGATTCGGACACACTGCGCCAGGGACAGGAGATCCTGGTCATGGGGTATCCCGGCGGCGTCGGGATAGACGAGGTCAGCGTGACGCGCGGCATCGTGGGAGCCGTGCGTGTGGGCTGGCTCCAGACCGACGCGGTAATGCTGCCGGGCAACAGCGGGGGCCCGGTGCTGGACCGCAGCGGGCGCGTCGTCGGGCTGGCCACGTTCGGAACGGGTATGTTCCTGCGGATCGGTGGCATCGTCCCCATCAAGAGCATCCGCGGCATGGTGGACGCGGCGCCGACGCCGGGCGCGGCCCGTGTCCAGGAGATCAGGGTCACGGGGCGCGAGTACGCCGGCCCTGTGGTGGTTGGGCGGCGGCTCACATATCGAAGCGCCCCCACCGGCCCTTCCGAACAGATCCGCGAGGTGACCCAGGTGACGAACCTGGCCGGCGCGTTGGTGTACACCGTGCGAAGGACTGGCGGCGGCGAGGCACAAAACTACCTGGGAGCGGATGGGCTGTTCACACTGGCCCTCGCCGGTGGGACCTCGCGGGTCACCTACCCCGAGCCTCTCCAGTGGCTGCCCTTCCCGCCCTGCCCGGGTGTCACGTGGAGCAGTCGGTGGCGCGAGGAGCAGACGGACGGGACGATCCGGCGGGTGGAGGTGGCCTCGAAGATCGATGGCGCCGGCGAGACGGTCACGGTGCCGGCCGGCGCCTTTGCGCAGACGCTCAAGATCGTCGAGACCTTCATCATCACCGAAACCCGGGGCGGTCGCACTTCGTCGTTCCGCAACATCAACACGGAATGGTGGGCGCCCGGGGTGGGCCTCGTCCGCGCGATCGAGGAAGCCACGGCGGGCGCAGGACGGTGGACAATGGAGCTGATCTCTCACTTCGTGCCGAGCCCGCCGTAGCGGCTGCGTCGGGATGAGACCGCGGCCTCGAAGCCTGTCTAGATTCGGGAGCCCTTGGGCACAAGTGCTGCACAACCCCGGGAGGTGTCCGACATGATCCGTCCACCCGTCGCGACGTATCGCGCGTGGTCCTGGCCGGTGCTTGTCGCGCTGTTCGTCGCGCTCGCCGTCCCTGCGCACGTTTCCGCGTTCTCCGTGAACACGTGCCCAAACCTGGGGCCGGTGGGGCAGTGCGTTCGCGTGCTCTCGGACGAGGGGTGGCAGCCTTGGAGCACCGGCATCCCGACCCAGCGCCTGGTGACGCGGCCGGCCACGAGCCCACCGTGGGGATCGGTGATCCCCGGCACGACCGCCCGCTGGGTTTACGCCAACGACTTCAACACAGGACCCGCGCGTGATCCGCGCCAGTGGTCCCACCGGCGGTTCGAGCGGGTCCTGGGGCCCGGCACCCCGCGGTACAACGTAGAGCGCGCGATCATCCGCATCACGGCCGATAACGGGTATGTCCTCTTCGTAAACGGGAGAAGGATCGGCTGGACCTTTGATGACGTTAACAAGGAGTTCCTGCCCTCGGCGGACTGGCGCCGGTACCAGACCTACGACGTGACCAGCGCGCTCATCAGCCAGGGGTCCAACGTCATCATGGTGGATGTCTACGACTACGGGGTCGCCGCCGGCTTCCTCCTCGACGGCGAGATCTGGTGTCAGACGGGCAAGACCTGCTCGGCGAACTGACAGATGTCTTGATGAACCGCCTCGCAAGGCAGGGCGTCCTGGCGGCGGTCGTTCTCCTGCTGGCAGCCCCGCCGGGCCTCTCCCAGACGGTCACCGCTGCGGGTATCCGATCGATCGAGATCTCATTCCGCTGGGAGGGCGCGGGGCCATCCTTCCGGCGCGCGGACACGCGGGTCATCACCAGGAGAGATAAGGCATTCCTCAGGGACGGGGTCTCCATCGGGAGGCAGCCTGTCGAGCGCCTGGTCAGGAGCCTCGTGGGCCTGGTCCCGGTCCTCGGCCTGTACACCTGTCAGGACCATGCGGACGACTACCCCGAGTACGATGTGCGGATCGTCCTGGACGGCGGTCGCGTGATCAAGGCGCGGTCCACCTCCAACTGCCCCGAGATGGTGCCCTGGAACATCACCGCCGGTCGGAAGCTCTACGCCTCCTACAACCCCGAGCTTGCCCGCGCAGTCTATGAGCTGCACGGCCGGAATCCGGGACCGGCCTTTCCCTCCCAGGGGCCCCGGCCGGAATCCAACCGGACCTCGCGCGATGAGGTGACCCAGCAGACGCTCTTCCGCGCCCTCGAATCAGAGATGCACAGGCTGCTGGCGGTCAATCGGCCCGCAGCCCAAGTGGACCTCCACACCGTCCACCTGGTAGAGGCCCTCAGATGGATGGACGCCCCTGGCCTGAAGGCCTGGCTACGGGCGCTGGAGCGTCGATCCAGCGCGCCTGCCTCGGTGCGCCGGTACGCAGCCCACCTGCTGGAGCGGTTGCCCTAAGCTCCCCTGGGAGGAGAGCGATTCCCACCCCTGAACGGCCAGGGCAAGGTCGTGGGAATCCTGGCGGGCGGCGGCGGCGGCGAGGACGGGTTCCTACGAAGCGATTCTCCCGTCAATCCCCACGACGACGACCTCTGGCGCAATGCTTGTGCCCGATTGCCTAGCGGCATCCTCGACCATTCGCACGAGCCCGGAGCAGCAGGGCACGACCATGACAGCCACGGTCAGCGACCGAACGTTGTTCAGCCTCAGGATCTCGGCCATCTTCTCCACATAGCCTCTCGTGTCATCGAGCTTCGGGCAGGCGATAGCGAGCTTCTTCCCCTTGAGCAGATCCTGGTGGAAGCTCCCCAGGGCAAACGCCGTGCAGTCCGCCGCGACCAGGAGATCGGCGTCGCGCAAGTATGGGGCCAAAGGTGAAACGAGGTGCAGTTGCACCGGCCACTGGGTCAGCTCTGACCGTCCGGGCACGGTCCGTTCGTCGGACGCGGGCTCCCTCTCGATCGTGATTGCCCGGCTCCCGGGGCAACCCCCGTGGAGTTGCACGGGCGCGCCGTGGACTTCCCGGGCCGCCTCTTCGCCGCGCGTCCTCAGAACGTGCTGGTGCGTCGCCCTCGGGTCGTAGGCATCGCCCTCGCGTTCAACGATCTTGAGCGCGCCCGGTGCGCAGACGTCGAGACAGGCTCCCATACCGTCGCAGTAGATCTCGCGGACGAGAACCGCCTTGCCTTCCTCGTCGAGCTCCAGGGCGCCTTCCATGCAGGCGGTCGTGCACAGCCCGCAGCCATTGCAGAGGTCCCGGTCGATCTCGATGATCTTCCGCTTGACCGTCGTCATTGGCATTGCAGAGACTCCTCCCTTATCGGACCACGTCCTCCGGCGGGATACGTGCGGAGTGGCGTCCGAAGCACCTGGCAGCCTGATTCCAGCACGAACGGCGGGGGGTGTCTTTGACTTGGGTCAAGAGGTAGTTCAGGGAGTAGTTCAGGCGGTTCGGCTCATTCCCCGGCTTCTGCCTTGAGCCTTTCGTAGTCCTTGATAAGGATGGACGCGCCGCGCACCTCGATCAGCCCGTCCGTCTGGATCTGCTTGAGGGTCCGGGAGAGGGTCTCGCCCGCGGTGCCCAGAAGCCGGGCCAGTTCCCCTTTCTTCAACTTGAGATTGACGACGCAGCTTCTCTCCCCAGCGCAGTTGGCGCACAGGTATCGCGCCAAACGCTGGCGGACGGTCCGCAGCCCGAGACTCTCTAGGCGGCCGCTTAGAAGAAGGCACTTGCGCGCCAGGAGATCAATGAAGAACCGCGCGGCCTCCGGATGCGTTTCGACCGTCCGGAGAACGGACGCGGCGTTGAAGGACAACACATGCGTCTCCTTCACGGCCTCGGCCGTGAAGGGATAGCGACCGCCCGCGAAGGCCACTGCCTCACCTAGAAAGTCTCCGGCGCCGAACCTCGCCACTTCGAGCTCCCGGCCCTGCACGTCCGTCTTGTACACTCGGACGGCGCCAGAGACGACGTGGAAGAACTCCCTGGCCGGATCTTCCGCCAGGAACAGAAGCTTCCCCGTGGGGTAGCTGCGGGGGGTGCCGAGCGAACTGATCCTGGGATTGGGTCTGCTCATAAGGCGGCCTTAATGGTAACTCTATCTGGAAACGCCTTTGCCTGCCAGCGCGGTCACCACGCAGGTTGTGGCGGCATGGTCAGCGAAACCGAAAATGCGCCCAGGCAGCCGGCACCGGTGCAGGTGGACCGAATCCTCCGGGAGGTGTATAGGCCATGTGGAAGGAGTTCAGGGAGTTCGCCATGGGAGGAAGCGTCCTCGACCTTGCGGTGGGCATTGTTGTTGGCGTCGCCTTTGGAACGGTCGTGAATTCTCTCGTGAATGACATAATAATGCCTCCGATCGGCGCCCTTCTCGGCAGGGTGGACTTCTCCGGCCTCTTCATCAACCTTTCGGGCCAGGCCTATCCCAGTCTGAAAGCGGCCAAGGAGGCCGGCGCCCCGGTGATCGGCTACGGCGCCTTCATCAACTCGATCATAAGCTTCATGATCGTGGCGTTCGTCGTCTTCCAGGTGGTTAAGGCGGTCAACCGCTCCAAGCGAGAAGCACCGGCCGCCGCACCGGCGAGCAAGGAGTGCCCGTACTGTGGGATGGCCATTCCGGTCAAGGCAGCGCGATGCCCGCACTGCACGTCGCAGCTCTAGTTCGGTTTGAGAGTATCTAACATGTCGCCACGCCAGGGGGATTCGGACATGAGCAGGGGAGCCGGTGCCGCACCCGGCCGCCCGGCCGTGGAGACTTTCGAGAAACTTGGGGTCTTCTACCTGGGCCGGCCGTACAGTCTCGAGAACAGAACGCCGGAGGACGGCTTGATCCTCTACGACTCCAAGGACCTCGTGACGCATGCGGTCTGCGTGGGCATGACCGGCAGCGGGAAGACCGGCCTCTGCATCTCCTTGCTCGAAGAAGCGGCTCTCGACGGCGTGCCCGCGATTGTCATCGATCCCAAGGGCGATCTCACCAATCTCTTGCTGACGTTTCCCCAACTGCGCCCTGCGGACTTCCGCCCCTGGATCAACGAGGACGACGCGCGCCAGAAGGGCGTGCCGCTCGAGGAGTACGCGGCCCAGCAGGCCGAGTTCTGGAGGAATGGCCTCGCCGGGTGGGGCCAGGACGGCGACCGCATTCGGCGGATGCGCGATGCCGTGGACATCGCGATCTACACCCCCGGCAGCAGCGCCGGTATCCCCGTGTCGGTCCTGAGTTCGTTTGCCGCGCCCCCGGCTTCTCTGCGCAACGACAGTGAAGCCTTCACCGACCTAGTCAGCACGACGGCGACCAGCCTGCTGGGGCTGCTCGGCATCCGGGCCGACCCGGTCAACAGCCGGGAGCACATTCTCATCGCGACGATCCTGGATGCGGCCTGGCGTGCCGGGCAGGACCTCGACCTCGCCGGCCTGATTGGACGCATCCAGACGCCGCCGGTCGGCAAGGTGGGTGTGCTCGACCTTGAGACCTTCTACCCTTCTGCGGACCGATTCCAACTGGCCGTGCGCCTGAACAACCTTTTGGCCGCGCCGGGCTTCGCCACATGGTTGGATGGCGCGCCGATCGATGTGGGTCGGTTCCTGTATACGGAGAGCGGCAAGCCGCGCATAGCAATCTTCACGATTGCGCACCTCTCCGACCCGGAGCGGATGTTCTTCGTGTCGCTGCTGCTCAACCAGGTGCTGGGGTGGATGCGCGCGCAGTCCGGCACCACGAGCCTGCGCGCGATCCTGTACATGGACGAGATCTTTGGATTCTTCCCGCCCGTCGCCAATCCGCCGTCGAAGCCGCCGCTGCTCACGCTGCTGAAACAGGCCCGGGCGTTTGGTCTGGGGGTCGTGCTCGCCACGCAGAACCCGGTGGACCTGGACTACAAGGGGCTCTCCAACGCCGGCACATGGTTCCTCGGCCGGCTCCAGACGGAGCGCGATAAGGCCCGCGTGCTGGATGGTCTTGAGGGTGTGGCGGTCACCGCGGGTGCGACGTTCGACCGCAGGCGCGTGGACGCCATTCTTTCGGGACTCGGCAAGCGCATCTTCTTGCTGCACAACGTGCACGAGGACGCGCCACAAGTGTTCGAAACGCGGTGGGCCATGTCGTATCTGCGAGGGCCGCTGACCCGGGATCAGATCAGGCAAGTCATGGACCCTTTGCGGGGAGCTACGGCACCCTTCCCGGCCGCCGCCACTCCTGCTCCACCTCAGGGAGCAGCGCCGTCCGCCTCAGCCACCGCGCTCCGGCCCGTCCTGCCGTCCGGCGTCCCGCAGTTCTTCGTTCCGCCCCTGTCCGTGCCGGCGGACGGCGTGATCAATTACGAGCCCATGCTGTTCGGCGCCGCCCGCGTGCAGTTCCAGGACGCCAAGGTAGGAGTGGACATTACCCGCGATGTCGTTGTCCTGGCCCCGATTACCGCCGGAGTGATCACTGTTGACTGGAGCGGCGCAGCGGACGCGAACCTTCTGCCGTCCGACCTCCGTTCCGAGCCGGTGTCCCCCGCGATCTTCGGGGCACTGCCGCCCGAAGCGACCAAACCCAAGAACTACGAGGGCTGGGGGAGGGAGTTCGCGCGTTGGATTGCGCAGGGCCGGGGCTTGGAGCTGCTGCGCCATTCGGCCACCGGTCTACACTCCAATCCCGGCGAGTCGGAGCGCGACTTCCGCATCCGGATCCACGACGCCGCGCGCCAGAGGCGCGACCAGATGCTCGAGGAGCTTCGGCAGAGGTACGGTCAGAAGACCGCCGCGCTGCAGGAGCGGCTGCGGCGCGCCCAGCAGTCGGTGGAGCGCGAGCAGCTGCAGGCCAAGCAGCAGAAGATTCAGACCGCGGTGTCGCTGGGCGCGACGATCCTGGGAGGGTTATTTGGCCGCAGGGCCATCAGCACAAGCACCCTCGGCCGTGCCACCACCGCGGCGAGGGGCGCGAGCCGGTCGTACAAGGAGGCGCAGGACGTCCAGCGCGCGGAGGAGACCGTGGCAGTCCTCCAGCAGCAACTGAACGAGCTCGAGGCGCAGTTGAAGGCTGAGATTGATGCCGCCGCGGGAGCGGTGAATCCCTTGGGCGATGCGCTCGAAACGGTTGCGGTCAAACCCAAGCGCACGGGGATTACGGTGCAGGCGGTCGGTCTCGCCTGGACGCCGAAGTAGGTGAAGCACCGCCTCTCAAGGTGGAAGACCAGATGGTGGCGAATGGGATGTCCTAGAGTAAAGCGATATGGAGGGTTTCGATGACTTCACGGCTACGTCGCACTATGTTCTTGGTGAGCGTGGTGATGGTCCTACTGGTGTGCATGACGCTATCGATGCTCCCGGGGCCGACGGCGGCCGGACCGGCGCCCCGACCGGGAGGCCACCTGCGCTACGGGCTCGACACCGATCCGCCCAACATCGACCCGCATGTGGCCACCGGTGCTGCCAGCCGAAACGTGATCTTGCAGCTCTACAACTCGCTGCTGCGCTACGGCCCCGGCGGGTCGCTGCTGCCGGACCTTGCCGAGCGGTGGGAGAACCCGGACGCCAAGACCTACATCTTCCACATCCGCCGCGGCGTACGCTTCCACAACGATACACCGCTCGGCGCCGCCGACGTCAAAGCTTCCATTGAGCGGATCGCCAACCCGAAGACCGGCGCGCTGATCCGGGATTCGCTCACGCCGAGCATCGCCGGCATCGAGGTCACGGGCAGCCACACCGTGAAGATCACCCTGACCGAACCCCAGGCCTCGTTCCCGGCGCTGCTGGCCAGAGCGGAGTCGGCCATCGTGTCCAAGGCACTGGCCGAGGCCGGCCACGACTTCAGGACCACGCCGGTGGGCACCGGGCCCTTCATGTTCGCCGAACGGGAGCCGGGCGTGCGCATCCGGGTCGTCAAGAACCCGAACTACTTCGAGAAGGGTATCCCGTACCTGGACAGCATCACGTTCCTGCCGCTGCGCGATGACGCCACGCGGGTCAATGCCCTGCGCTCGGGCGCGGTAGACATGATCGGCTACGTTCCCTGGAAGGACATGGCTATCCTGGAACGGGACCCGCAGCTTCAACTCTGGGGCACGCCTGGGCCTTTCATGGTGTTGATGTTCAACGTCAACCGAAAGCCGTTCGACGACCGCCGCGTCCGGCAGGCGATCGCCTACGCCGTCAACCGCCAGGCGATCGTGGACGTCGTGTTCTTCGGACGCGGATCTCCGATCACCGGCGGGCTGATTCCAACTGGGACCTGGGCCCACAACGCCGACCTGGAGGGCACGTACAAGTACGATCCGGAGCGGGCGAAGAAGCTGCTGGCCGAAGCCGGGTACAATCCGGCGACTCCGGTGCGCCTCATGCAGTCGGCGGTGCATGCCATGCACTACCAGACGGGCGAGGTGGTGCAGGCGGAACTCCGCAAGATCGGCATGAACGTCGTGCTGGACAGCGTAGAGTGGCCGGTTGCCGTGGAGCGCGGCTTCAGGGGTGATTACGACTTTCGCGTGCACGGCCTGCTCAGCAACATCATCGACCCGGACTTCTACGCCTACTACTTCGCCAGCCATTCGGCGTTCTACGCGAAACCGGTGGGCTTCCGCAACGACACCCTGGACCGCCTCTTGAAGGAGGGGCGCGCGTCCATAGACCAGGCGCACCGCAAGCGCATCTACCGGCAGTTCGAAGAGCGCCTGCTGGCACTGTCCCCATGGACCTTCCTGACCTTGCGCGTGCAGGGCGACGCTGCCAGCAAGGCGGTCAAGGGCTACCAGCACCTGCCGGGCGGGCTCGTGACTGACTCGCAGGTGTTCCTGCGGTACATCTGGTTCGAACGCTAAGGACCGACTTCCACGTCGCGATAATGCGTCTTGCCGACCGGCCCTTCCGGACGCTGAGAGCCGCGCGGTGAGGAGATTTCTCCTCCGGCGCCTGCTCTCGACCCTGGGGTTGCTGCTGGTCGTCGCCACCATCATCTTCTTCCTGATCCACCTGGTCCCCGGCGATCCTGCGCTCACCATCGTCGGCGAGGAGCAGGCCACGCCCGAGAAGCTGGCTGCGGTGCGGGCCTCGCTGGGCCTCGACCGGCCCCTGCACGTTCAGTACGCGACGTGGATGGTCAATCTGGCGCGTGGCGACCTCGGGAACTCACTGGTCACCGGACGCCCGGTCGGAATGGACCTAGCCCTGCGGCTGCCCCGGACGCTCGAGCTCGTCACGGCGGCGGTGGCACTGGCCGTGCTGGTAGGAATCCCTCTCGGGGTCGTCGCGGCGCGCCACCCCAACTCCAGGCTCGACGTCGGGGCATCGGTGGTGGCGCTGCTGGGCGTGTCGGCGCCGGTGTTCGTGACAGGGACGCTACTGGTGCTGGTGCTCAGTGTCCGCTGGCGCGTGCTGCCGTCGTCGGGGTGGATAGCGCTCTCCAGCGACCCGGGCGGGCACGCGGCGCTCCTGCTGATGCCCATGGTGGTGCTCTCGCTGAGCATGACCGCCGTCATAACGCGCATGACCAGGTCGTCGCTGCTGGAGGTCATCCTCCAGGACTTCATCCGGACGGCACGGGCCAAGGGTCTCCCGGAGCGCCTGGTGCTCTTCCGCCACGCGCTCCGGAATTCGCTCATCCCGGTGGTGACGGTGATCGGCGTGCAGATGGGCAACCTGCTCGGCGGCAGCGTCATCGTCGAGGAGGTCTTCGCCTGGCCGGGGGTCAGCACTTACCTGATCACCGGGGTGAACCAACGGGACTACCCGGTCGTGCAGGGTGTGGTGTTGGTCATCTGCCTGGCTTTCGTGCTGATCAACCTGGCGGTGGACCTGCTCTACGGCTTCCTGGATCCCAGGATCAAGTACCAGTAGGAGGGGGCGCGTGGGCCGCATCTACAGAAACCTTCGCGTCACCGTCAGCGCCGGATTCATCGTGCTGATGATCACCGCCGGCCTGCTGGCAGGAGTACTCGCGCCGCACCCGCCGCTCGAAATGCGCACGTCCGACCGGTTGCAGCCGCCGTCGACTCGCTATCTTTTGGGCACCGACGAGTTCGGCCGCGACACCCTCTCGCGCCTGCTCTACGGGACCCGGGTCTCGCTACTGGTGGCCTTCACTGCCGTAATGCTGGCCACCGCGGCCGGCACGTTCGCCGGGCTGCTGGCCGCGTACTATAGAGGGTGGATCGAGATGGTGCTGATGCGTACCATCGAGGTGATCCTGAGTTTCCCACCGGTGTTGCTTGCCATCGTCGTCATCGCCTTCCTGGGCGCGTCAACTAGGAATGTGATCCTTACCATCTCGGTACTCTACACCCCGCTGTTTGCCCGCATCGCATACGGCACAAGCCTGCGTATCCGTGAGATGGAGTTCGTGGAAGCAGCCAGGGCCGTGGGCGCGGGAGATCGGCGCATCATCATCCGGGCGATCTTGCCAAACATACTGGCACCGCTGATGGTGCAGTTCTCCCTCAGCCTGGGCTTCGCAATCCTCCTGGAGTCAGGGCTGAGCTTTCTCGGCATGGGCCCGCCGGCGCCGGCACCGACATGGGGGCGGATGGTGTCCTCAGGGCGCCACTTCATGGAGATCTCGCCGTCGCTGGTTATCGCCCCATCCCTGTTCATCCTGGGGACCGTTCTGTCGTTCAACCTGCTGGGCGATGGGCTCCGCGACCATCTGGATCCCCGATTAGGGGGAAGCAGCAACCGGAAGGAGAAATAGCAAACATGCCTGCGTTTGTGATTGCCGAGATGTCGTGTACCGACGTGGCACAGGCGGCGCGCGCCACGGATCTCTGCATCCTGCCCGTCGGGGCGGTGGAGGCCTACGGTCCGCACCTTCCTCAGGGCTCGGACGGCCTCGTGGCCGACCGTTTGGCGCGAGAGGTCGCGGAGCGCGTCTCCTGCTTCGTGGCGCCGCTAGTACCGGTGGGATTCTCCGCCAGCCTCCAGGAGTTCCCGGCAACACTCAGCGTGCCAACGATGGCGTTGCGAGCATACCTGGCCGGCCTGGCAGAATCACTGCTCGGGTTGGGCGTGCGCCGGCTCCTATTCTTGAACGGGCACGCCGGAAACGTGGCAGTCATCTCCGATCTCGTGGAGGAGTTGAAGCGCCATCACCCGGTCTGCCGGTTCGCCCAGGTGGATCTCTGGCGCTTCCTGATCCCTCACGCCGCTCCGATTATGGAGAGCACCCTGCCACAAGGGCACGCGGCGGAGACCAACACCAGCGTGTTGCTGGCCCTGGCGCCACACCTGGTCACGATGGATCGGGCAGTGAACAACCCTCCGCCACAGGACCGGTTCCCCGAAATCATCAAGTACGGCGGCTTCCGGGACCGCGCACCAGACGCGGTGCTAGGAGACGCGACACGGGGCAGCGCCGAGAAGGGGCGCGGTGTCGTCCTGCGCGGCGTAGAGCGGCTCGTGGAGTTCGTTCAGAGCCCGGAGTTCGGCCGGCAGGACCGGGCGAATGCGGATCGCCTCCACCCCAGGGAGGGTTCCTGATGCGAGTGGGTCTGGCACAGCTCGGCGCGACGTCCGATGTGGCGGCCAACCAAACCCAGGCGCTGGAGATGGCGGCCGCGGCAGCCCAGCAGGGCGTGGACCTGCTGGTGTTTCCAGAGATGTTCATGTACCGGCGACCTGCCAACCTCGTACAGCCGCTGGGGGAAATCGCCGAGTCGGTGGACGGGCCGTTCATGCAGGCCATCGCCGGCGCTGCGCGGCAGCACCGCCTGCACCTCGTGATGGGCGTGCTCGAGAGCGCGCCGGGCGAGACCCGCCGGGCCTACAACACCGCCGTGCTCATCTCCCCCGCCGGTGAACGCCTGGCCGCCTACCGGAAGGTGCACCTCTACGACGCGTTCAACGGGCGGGAGTCCGAGTGGATCGTGCCGGCCGACGCGCCGCCGCCGGTCGTGGAGACACCCCTGGGCAGGCTGGGACTGCAGATCTGCTACGATGTCCGCTTCCCCGAGTGGTCTCGCCTGCTCGCCTTGGGCGGCGCCGAGGTGATCGTGATGCCAACCTCGTGGGTGTCGGGGCCTCTGAAAGAAGACCATTGGGTCACGCTGGTGCGCGCGCGGGCCATTGAGAACGTCTGCTGGTTCGTGGCGGCCAACCAAATCCGCCCCGATCGCATCGGCCGGTCGCTGGTGATTGATCCCATGGGCGTCGTCGTTGCCGACGGCGGTGAGGAGCAGGGCCTCGTGGTGGCCGAGGTCGATCTCGACCGCGTCCGCCGGGTACGGGAGAAGAACCCGTCACTGCAGCACCGACGGCCTGACCTCTACGGGGCGGTGGCTGAAGGACAGACCAGAGGTGCTGCGGCCCGATAGGTCGGGGCTTCGACTGCTGGGTGCCGGCGGTGCCAGTCGGTCTCCCGCTGGAAGACCATCCCGATCTGCAGCACTGTGGCGTCGTCAAACATATTGCCCGTGATCGCCAGACCGAGCGGTAATCCCTGCCGACCGAAGCCCATCGGTAGGCTCAACGCCGGTAGGCCGCACAGCGCGCCCAGCACACTGTAGTTGCCTTTCGGACGCTGCATCGTCTTGATGTTCGTCTCCAGCGTGACGGCCTCGTTCATGAGCGACGGCGAGAGGAGCGCATCGAATCGCTCGAAGAACCCCAGCACATCGTGCGTGATGTGCATGCGCTTCCGCTGCGCACGTGCGTAGTGAGACGCCGGCAGATTGAGCGTAGCCTTCAAGCCTTCCTTCTGGCCCGCATCTACCAGTTCATTGACCCTGTCGCCGGCGATGAATTCGGCGTGGGCGGCCGCGATCTCGCCGTTGAGGATCGTCCGCGCGGTGTCGTCGTAAGGATGGTCGGGGAGCGGCGCCCTCGCCACCCGCATGCCGGCCCTGCGCAGCACGCGTACGGCGTCCGCAAACGCTCGTTCAAGTTCCGGTGCGTCGGCAAAGTCCGCGGGGAGCACACCGAGGCGGAAGCGCCTGCGGGCGATGCGGGACGCGAACTTGAACTCGGGTCCGGCTACCGTGACGTCGTGGCCGTCGAAACCTGCGATCGCGGCCAGCACGCGGCCGCAGTCCTCGGCGCTGCGCGCCATCGGGCCGACCTTGTCCATGCTCCACGACAGCTCCATCGCACCGTGTCGGCTCACCAGACCCCAGGTGGGGCGGTGGCCCGTGATACCGCAGAATGCTGAAGGGGTAACGATGCTGCCCCAGGTTTCCGATCCGAGCGCGTACGGGACGAGCCCGGCGGCGACGGCGCTGCCCGACCCCGAAGACGACCCGCCCGCCCAATGCCCGAGGTTCCACGGATTGAGCCCGGGTCCGTGCAGCGACGCCGTGGGGTACTCGTATCCGCCACCGCCCGCGAACTCGACCATGGCGAGCTTGCCGACGAGCACGGCCCCGGCATCCGCCAGCCTCCGAACCACCGTCGCGTCATAGTCGAAGACCTGATCGCGATGGACCGGCGAGCCCCAGCGCGTCGGAATGCCTCTGGTCGCCAGCAGGTCCTTCGCCCCATAGGGGACGCCCTGAAGCGGTCCGACGACGTCTCCTCGGCTGAACATGCGGTCGGCGCGCCGCGCCTGAGCCAGCGCGATCTCAGGCGTGAGCTCAGCGAGCGCGTTGTACACGGGCCCCTGCGCGCCCAGCCGGTCGAGGAAGAGGCGGGTCAACTCGACCGAGGATATCTTGCGTGCGCAGAGCATGCGGCTGAGGTCTCCGATGCTCTTGAATACCAGGTCGTTGTCGGACGAGTGTCCCATGACTCCTCCGGCTTGCGTGTTCTGGTCTGCGAGGGTACTTGTTGGGCGGTCCTGGGGCGAAAGCCTCCTGGCGTGCTGGTAGCCGGTGGACGCAGACAGGGCGCGGCTCCCAGGCATCGGTCTATCGAGGGTCTGCCATATCAGGATTAGCTGGCGGCCACCTGCAAGTCTGCGTCGTCGCATTCATGATGCTGGTGTTGTCGTTGGCGGTGGTGCTCCGGCTCACTCCACCCATTGCGCTTTGCCGGAATCCCAGCTGCCGCGGGCGGTGCAGGCAAGCACCGGATCCAGCCACTGCGCGGCCAGATTGTGCGCCTCTTCCAGCAACGAGACGATCCCAACCACCTCCGCCTCCCGGCGGTACGCGACGGCCAGCTCCGGAGGAGGCGCAGGCAGGCGCTCGGGGGCCGAATGCGTGCCGCGGCGGGTGAAGGTGCGCCGGATCGCGTCTTTCAGCAGCTGCGCGCCCACCCGCTCGTGCTGTCGGACGAGGACGAAGTCCACCAGGTCCTTCGCGCGTGTGGTGGTCCCATCATACTGACGCGTGTAGGCGTGGAGCTTCTCGGCGAGCTGGCGCTCCAGCGGCACCACGAGCACTTTCACCGGGCCCAGCCCGAGATCGGCCAGCAGGCCAGGCCGCTGTGCCGGTTCGGCGTCCCAGGGCTCGGGCGGAGTAACGGTCACGTCCACCTGCAGCGGCTCAAAGGGTGTCCCACCTACAGAGCACTCGATCCGGTACCGGATGGCGAGGCTGATGCCCCCCTCCTTGAGCTCCTTGCTCCCGACGATCGCGAAGGCAAAGTGGTCGCCCACATCCTCAGCGACGGCACGCTGCAGATCTTCCCGTGCTGCGGCTGCACCCTTCGCGTGGTCAACGTCCAGGTCCAGTGACGGCCGCGCGTGTTCGCCCAACCTGGTTTCCAGCCCCAGCCCGCCTTTGAGCGCCCACAATCCCGGGGGCACCTTCATCAGCCGCGCCATCAGCCGCTCAAGAGCTGCCTGGCGGCGCACGACGAACGCCGCCACGCCGAGATGGCGCGCACGCCTACGCAGGCGCTCGTCAACGGCGGCCCGGAGTGCCGCGGGGCTACGGTACTGGCGCATGCGAGCCGGCCTCCGCGATGGCGCGCTCAATCAGATTCCGGACTCGCTCAGACCGATCGCCGACAGCCTTGCGAAGTTCATCTGCGGTCACCAGGCCGGTGTCGAGTGCGCGCGCAACAGCCTCGATGACCACGCTGGGATCCACGCCTACCTCCGTGACGTCAACGATTGTCCGCGCGGGTGCCGTAACCCGCACGCCGAACCGCTGCACTACCTCGTCGCGGCGCAACGGCTTCTTGGTGGTGTGGATACGCACGCCGGCCAGAGCCGGGCGGTGGCGCGGCCGCTGTTCCCACGGAACGGTCAGGTGGATCTGGCGCGACCGGGACGGTGCCAGTTCGTACAGCGCGAGCGCGGCGTCGTGGGATACCACGGCTCGCTCCGGACCCGCTTTGACCCACGCGGCGATCACGTCTTCATAGGGTAGCGCCGGGAACTCTGCCAACCGGTAGAAGCCGCGGCTGACGCGCTCGAAGCGCCCCGTGCGGGCGTGGTGCGTGATCGTGCTGGTCTCGTACCCGAGCGCCCTCGCGTGGGCCGCCTTGAAGTAGCCTCCCTGGGAGGAGGCGACCTCAAAGAGCCGCTGGCGCCTTTCGGCCTGCGTAGGCATTGGACTCCACCCTCCAGACCGCCATTTCCTCAGATACGCTAATTTTATACGCGTAACAGAGGAAACGGCAAGCCCGAAGGTCAGGTGGTCGCATCTCCCATGGGATCCATGGGAGATGCGTGCGAGGCGAGGGCCATCCCAGGAGTCTAACCGAAACGAAATCACTGGAGGCCGTGTCGGAACAGGTTCCTGGTTGGAGCGGGCGATGGGATTTGAACCCACGACCCTCGGCTTGGGAAGCCGATGCTCTACCGCTGAGCTACACCCGCTCGCTACCTTCTATTGTACCACGCCACTCAAACCCCGACATCAGTAGATCCCTAGAACCTCAACCGTATCACCGTCGGCGTCCGCCGCTACCCGGACAACCGTCATCAGTCCCCAGCGGTCGGGCTTGCTCCCTTCTACCGCGTAGGCGCCGCCCCACGCCGGGTGCACCCGACGGGCGTGACTCAGGCTGAAGACGACGTCGGCGTCTGTGACCTCTGCGCGCTGCTGGGCCGGCCGTGCCCGATCGGTGATGCGAACGCGGTTCGTCGCTGCCAGCGCTCGGAGGCGGTCGGCCGCCGCCGCGAGCTCAACCCTGTCAACGGCGACCTCCTCCGCCCTGCCGCGGTGCGGATCGAACGGCGGGCAGGCCGAGCACAGCGTCTGCGCGGTCATGATGGCCTCCGCTGCGAGTTCGGCGCCCCGCCGGTAAACGGGACCGCATGAGAAGTCCTCGCTCAACTGCGTGAAGGCCATCGGCTTGATGACTTCACACCGCTCGCTGCTGAATTCCCGGGCGAACTGCTCATGGAGCCAGCGCACGAGCTGGCTGACGGCGGAGTTGTCCTCTTCCACCTCCGCCCGGCCGTAGACGAGCCCGGCGAGCATCGAACCGGCCTCGAGCGCGCCGCATCGGTGACCGTAACCGCCGCCGCCGCCGCGGAATCCGCTGGACAGTCTCAGCACTAAGGCGTCCAGTGTGATCCCAAGAGCGGCGGCCGCCCCACGCAATACGGCCTCCGAACAGTGGAACCCCTGCTTGCGAAACGACTCGGCCCTGTTTCCAGCGTCTTTGATGCGTTGCGCCAAATCTGGCTGCATTGTGTGGTCGCTGCCCATCGCGGTGCTCCTTTGAACCAAGAAACTCCCCTCGGATTCGCTTCCGTGTGCAGAATCGAGAACCCTCCCGGACCCGGAGGCGGGCGGCTTCTCCCGTGCCTCACATATCCAGCGCCGCGGCGATCTCCTCGCGCACCCGCGCGTCGGGCTCCGACCGCCGCGCGGCCTCCAGCGCTGCCACGGCCGCGGGCCCACCGGTTCTCCCGAGTGCCCAGGCGGCGTGCCCGCGCACGACCGAGTCGTCGGGATCGCGCAACGCCCGCACCAGCTCGGGCACGGCACGTCCATCGCCGAGGTTACCGAGTGCAATCGCGACGTTCCGCCGCAACCCACTACGCTTGGCGCGCCTGATCGCGCTACGGTGGAAGAGACGGCGGAACTCGTCCTCGGCTATGTTCAGCAGAGGCAGCAGGAGCGGGCGCGGGCCGGTCTCCGCGCGTGGCAGGAACTCCGGGTGTACCGCCGGGCGAACGCCCGCACACGCGGGATCCAGCAAACGGTTGAACGGGCACGCCTCCTGGCAGAGATCGCACCCGAAGATCATGTCCCGGAGCGCCGGCCGCACCTCTTGGGGGATCCAGCCGCGGTGCTCAATCGTCCAGTACGCGATGCACCGGCGCGCGTCCACGACGCCGGGCATGCCCACGACGCTGGGCGAGTCCACAACGCTGGGCGTAACGATCGCGCCGGTGGGGCAGGCGCCGGCGCCGCGCATGCAGGCCTCGCATGATCCGCAGTCGCCGTAGGCCGGCGGGTCGGGCTGCAGTACCAGATCGGTGAGGATCTCTCCGAGCACGACCCACGTACCGAACTGTTCAGTAATCAGGCAGGAGTGGCGGCCGCGCCAGCCCAGGCCGGCGCGCTGCGCTATCGCCCGTTCGAACAGCGGTCCGGCGTCCACTTGATACCGCGCCAGGGTCGCGCCGCAGTCCCTAAGGAATCCGGAGAGCGGGCGCAGCCGCGCCTCCATCACCAAGTGGTAGTCGTCGCCCACGGCGTAGCGGGCAATGCGCCCCCGCAGGTCACCGGAGGGCGGCAGATCCCCGTCGGGAAGCAGACCGCCGGAGGGCTGCAGGCCGCCGCCGGGCGGCGGACTGGACCCACCCGTGTGGTAGTTCATCGCGACTGCAACGATCGAGCAGGCGCCCTCGCCCCGACCGGCACGCTCCACCCAACCTGGGAGCAAGTCACTCGATCCGGCGGCCGCGGTGATACCGACCAGGTCGAAACCCAGTTCGCGGCCTCGGGACTTGATCCGCTCTTCCAGCGTCATGCTTCCGGCGTCACGTGGAATCCGGCGCGCTTCTTGCGGCGGCGCGGGATTGCCACCAGATAAGCGCCCCGGCGATCAGTACCGACATCCCCACCGAGACCAGCAGCGGCAACGCCGGGTCAACCAGGTACGCGTACCCGCCGGCAAACGATCCCCCAGCCCCGAGGATGGCCATTAGGATCCCTGCCAGCGCAAAGGCCCGGCCGAGCACGGCCGAAGGAGCCTTCGAGGCCACCAGCGCGTGGCCCAATGTGTTGAGCGGCGACCGGCACCGGAATATGGCCGCGACCGGCAGGAGAGTCGCGGGCCCGTACACCGTGAGGAGCACCCCGAAGGCGAACACCACCAGTCCCCCGGCCAGGGTGGTGATAGGACCAATGCGGTCACCGATCCGTCCGGCCACCGGCGTCAGCAGCACGGCGCCCAGCGCCACCATCGAGCCGAGGAACCCTATCTGGGACAGCGAGAGTCCCCGCACCTCGCGCAGGAAGGGCGTCGCAAAGGGGACCGTGATCAGCACCACGAGGATTGTTCCGGAGAAGATCCACATCACGGGCATCAGGCCGCGCATCTGATCCAGTGACAGTCTGCGGGACGCCCCGTGTGCAGGCGCGTTGCCCTCATCCCACCGGATTCTCAAGATCAGGATTGCCGAGATAACGTAGAAGGCCGCTGCGATGATCAGGGTGGCGCGGATGCCCAGGCGGTCCGCGATCATCCCTCCGACCGTGGGCGAGATAAGGAACCCCAGCGAGGTGATCGTACCCATGGCGCCGAACGTCGAGACCAGCTCTGAGGCAGGCACGCGCCGCGCCACGAACGCGTTCATCGACGGCATTCCGAAGTAAGCGACCTCGTAGAGCAGCAGCCCGGGCACGAGCCATGCGTAGGTCGGCGCCGCGGCGAGCAGCAACGGCACCGGAACAGCGGCCAGCCATGAGGTGACGATCGCCGCGCGGTGGCTCCAACGGTCCACCACAACCCAGCCGATCAGGAAGCCGCCGGCCAGGGCCAGGTGGCGCACCGTGAACAGCGTCCCGAGCTGCACGGCGGAAGCGCCGAGCTGCCGCGCGTAGATCGGCACGAGCTGTTCGTAGAGCCCGATTCCGAACATCCAGAAGAAGAGCGATGTGAAAAGCAGCCGCAGCGTGCGGTCGTTGCGCAGGGCCATGGCGCCCTCACTATAGCACGGTGCGCACCTGGAGACCCTTTGCCGCGATCCGAACGGGCAGCACAGCGAAGCCGGTGGCGCGCAGCGCGCGCTGGCATGCCGGCCTGGCTCCCTCGCGCGTGAGGATCAGAACCGATCCGCCGCCGCCTGCGCCGCACGCCTTGCCTGCGATCGCGCCGGATCGCATGGCGACCGCGAGAGCCTCTTCGATCTGTGGGGTAGAGACGCCTGGCGCCATCTCGCGCCGGTGCGCCCACTCCTGCGCGATCAGACTCCCGGCAGCGCCGATGTCCTGGGCGCGCAGCGCGTCGCGCATGGCGCGCGCCACCTGGGCGATCGCGCGCAGGTGGCGAACCGTATTTGGATTCTCGTCGAGATAGGCGCGCACGACCCCCCAGTTGGTGAGGCCCGAGCTATGCGGCAGGCCGGTGTACGCGATAACGAGCCGGTCCGCCAGCGCGAGTCGCGCCTCCTCGCTCCGGAGCAAAGGCTCGACGCGGTCGCCCTCGACGCCGAACCGGATCGCGTTGACGCCGCCGCGTAGGGCAGCCAGGTAGTCCTGCCGGCCGGTCAGCGTGCGCAGAGACTGCGCCTCCAGGCGCCAGGCCGTCGTGACCAGATCGTCGCGGGAGCGCGTGCGGCGCGTCCACCGATCCAGCGCCGCGAGCAGCGCCAGCAGCAGCGCCGACGATGCGCCCAGCCCGGATCCCGGCGGCGCCGCCGATCTCAGCGTGACGATCATCCCAGGGGGCGGCGCGGCCAGGCGCAGCGCCCGGCAGGCCAGGTCCAGCGGGCCGCCTGAGGGCAGACCGTCGAGGTCGGCGGCCTCGACCCTCTCCCGAAGATCCGCCGAGACGACAACGAATCCGCGGCGGGCGGATCCCAGGCGCACCCGGACCGGAATCTCGACCGCGGCGTTGACCGTCCAGACGTCCTCCTCCATGAGGTAGAGCGGATGGATGTCCAGCGTGCCGCCGGCCAGGTCCACGCGGGTCGGTGCCGATGCCTCGACGATCACGGAATAGACCTCACAGCGCGTCCATTACAGCGCGTCCATTGCGCGGCGGAATGCCTCGGTGGCCCGGCCGATGCTGCGCGCGGTGCGGCCGGTCACGACCGCGCCGATCATCACAGCCCACACCTGCGGGATGGCGAAGTACCGGATGAGGTCCTCGGGCCGGATGCGGCGCTGGCTGGGCACTATCAGCCGCCGGCGCGTCAGCGCACCCAGACGGGCCAGCGCCACCAGGTCGTCGGCGATAGGGTCCAGGCCGTAGCACTGCGGCGGGACCAACGCCGCCTCCAGCCAGTCGCCGGGCAGCGCGCTCAGCGATCCGATCAGTTCCTGCGGATAGTCGTGGGGCACCGCCGGGATCACCGGCACGCCGGCATCGTAGAGGTACAGCGGCAGTCGCGTCACGTAGGCGTCGAGGAACGCGAACCGGCGCAGGCGCGGGAGCTGCTCGCGCGTGACCATCGCCTCTTCGCCGGGCACCAGCCCGGTAGGGAGACCGGCACTAAGCACCGCCGTCAGCCCCTCCTCCTCTTCGTCGAGCGACCCGAAGCGCACCCCCGAGGCGCGGTGGTGCACGTTGACGTGGGCCTTGAGTAGGTCGGCACCAGCGGCAGCGGCCGCTCGCGCCAGAGCGCGGTCGTTGCGCGGCAGACTGACGATCAGGAGCTCCCTGCGTGAGAGCGGATCAGTCACAGGACCCCCTGCCGGCGGCCATCCGGGTACTCACACGAACGCCCCCCTCTCGCGCAGGACCCGCCGCAGCGCCTGGGGTTCCACCGCCCGCGGCGAGATCCCCTCCCGCGCGGCCATCGCTGCCGCGGTGCCGGCCGCCTGCGCGATCGCCATCACGATCGGCGAGACACGGAACGCCGCGAACGCCTCGTGCGTCGCGGAGATGCACCGGCCGGCCACCAGCCAGTTCCCTCCGCCGCGGGGCAACAGGCATCGGTATGGAACCGTGTAGAACTCGCCCTCGGGCAGGCGCCGCACCACGAGGCGATCCGACGCGGGGTCGTGAATGTCCATGGGATAGGCCCCGCAGGCGATCGCATCGTCGAACTTGCGCGCGGAGAGGATGTCCTCCGCGGTCAGGACGTAATCGCCGGTGATGCGCCGCGTCTCCCGCACGCCGATCTGCGCCGGCGTCTCCAGCAGGTACGCGCCGGCGAACCCGGGAACCCGTCGCCGCAGTAACTCCGCGACCTCGTACGCCTGCTGTCGGCCTTCGATCTCGGCACGCGAGAGATCCACCCCAGAGGTCCCGAGCCGGTCGAGCACGCGCGTCGTGTTGACGATGGCCTCAGTGGGCCGCACGCCTTCGAACACTAGCAGCCGGTCGCGCGGGACCGTCCACTCCCCGCTCTCGCGCGCCTGCCGCACCGCGGCTCGAAAGCCCGCGAATCCGCGGCAGGGCAGTCCCTTCAGCCACCCGATGTCAATGCGATCATGGACTCCCTGGCCGTGCTGGATCTCGTCGGGATGGCGTTCGAGGTGCTCCATCACGGCCGACCAGTCCACACCGCCGAGCCGAAACACCAGCGTCATCGGTTGGGTGCGGCCGTCTGCCGCGCGCCCGATCTCGGCCGAAGCACCCGCTGCCACCGAGAGATCGCCGTCGCCGGTGGCGTCCACATAGAGCGGCGCGCGCAGCTCTTTCACGCCGTCCTTCTGCCAGACCCGCGCGGCGCGCACCACGCCGCGGTCGGCGCGGGCGTCCTGGAACACGGTGTGCAGCCACAGCTCCACGCCTGCCTCCGTGGCCATCTCCAGCAGCACGCGCTTGAGCCCTTCGTGATCGAACGGAGTTACCGTGTGACAGAAGTCAATCGGATCAGGTACGTGGCCCGGCGAGGCGCCGATCGCCCGCAGGCGCGCCACGATCTCCTCTGGGATACCCGCCACCACCTGACGGCCGCCGGCATGAAAGCCCATCATCGGCGCCACCAACGCGGCGGTCAGGGTACCGCCCAGGAAGCCGTACCGCTCGACCAGAACAACGCGCGCGCCCTCGCGCGCCGCGGCCACCGCCGCCACCGTGCCCGCGGGCCCGCCGCCCATCACCGCGACGTCAAATGCCCTGCGGCTCATAAGTCAGAAGCCCTGCGCCTCATCCGGCAGCATCACCTCTACCTCAAACAGCCGATCCCAGGGAAACGCGATCCCCTCGATCACGAAGGAGCCCAGGGCGCGGACCACCGGCGGCAGGATCTCCTCCCGCATCCGCTGCAGCGCCGCCTCCCGCGCCGCCGCCGCGTGCGGGCCGAGGCCGGACGGATTCGCGCCAAGAGCGGGCACCACCTCGCGCGCAAGATATGGGCGCACGATCGTCTGGTATCCCCAGTCGTCCAGGAGCCGCCGGGCCAGGTACCGCCGCCGGGTCTGGCGCAGGCGCGTCTCGCCGAGCTGCCCGCGGGCGTGATGAAACAGCACGCTCTGAGCGACCACGGTGCCCACACTGTTGCTGCAGGTATTCCAGCCGGCGTATCCGGCCAGGCCGGCCAGGTCTTCGCGCGCCAGGAGCGAGCGGACCAGCGTGTCGTCGGCGCCGTTGGCGAAGCGCACGTCGGCGCACCCGCAGACGATGCCGCGGGACGATGCCTCGACCAGCGCCGCGGCCACGGTCCGGACCGGTGCAGGAGGCGCGCCCCGTTGGTCAACCGCCTCGCGCTGATGCGCGCCTGAGAAGTTGTGCACCCACAGCAGCACCTCCGGATCGCCGTCCACGACCGTGCAGCCGGATGCGGACAGGTGCTCTGCGATGGTCTCCTCCAGCGGTGCGGGTTCGTACCGCGGGACGCTGCGCCGTGCCTCGGGAAAGGTGTACCGGACGCAGACGCGCGGCGCGCGGCCGGCCGCGTCGTTGGCGAGGCGGGCCAACAGCCGGGCGCCGAGTTCGTCGGCGCCGACAGATACTTGGGCGCGGTCCCCACCGATGCGCCTGGAGAACCGGCGCAGCACCGCCAGGTCGGCGCGGGTGAGGCCGTGCGGCTCGGCGTCGTCCTGTCCAATCAGCAGCGCACTGAGCCCGCCCTGCGCGGCTAGGAGCAGCAGCTCCAGGTTAACCAGGAGCTGGCGGCGGCGCCGGCGGAGCAGGTCATCCACCACCGCGGCAGGCACGCCTTCCAGCGCTTCCATTGCCCGCCGGAACCTGATCTCGTTGCCGGTCTGCTCGCCGGCATCCAGACAGGCCGAGTACGTCCGCAGCAGATCGCCGTACAGCTCCCAGTAGGACGGCTCCTCGTCGGCGCCTCCGGTGGGAATCCGAGGGGTGATCGCGCTGAGGTACGTTGGTACGCGGGCCGCCAGCCGCGCCAGCCGATCCATCCGGCGCCACAGCGCCTCCATCGGATCCGCGCTCAAGCGTGAAGGCACCAGGCCGCCGTGGAGTAAGACCTCGGCCGAGGCGATCATCGCGTCGGCAGTAACCGCCTCCCGCTCCACCCACCGGAACAGCGCGTCCAGGTCGGCCGGCCTTCGGCGGTGGCCGAGCAGATCCCGGGGAGGCGTGGACCATGCCGCGCCCAGCAGCGGCAGCAGGTCCAGCACCGTCTCCCGCGTAGCCGGTCGGTCGTCGAGCGGCACGAACAGGAGGCGCTTCACCGGATCGCCCCGAGGGTCAGGCCGCGCATGAAGAAACGCTGCGTGAAGAGGAAGACTGCGATGATCGGCACGGTCATCATCACCGCGCCCGCCGCGACCGCGCGGGTGTTGTGCGCGAACAGCCCTGAGAGGTAGAGCAGCCCCACCGCCAGTGGGTACTTATCAGGGGTCTTGAGCACGATCAGCGGCCACAGGAAGGAGTTCCACACCGCCACGAACTCGAAGAGCGCCAGCACCCCCAGCGCCGGCGAGATCACCGGCAGCATGACCCGCCACCAGATCGTCCACTCAGAGGCGCCGTCCATGCGCGCGGCATCTTCCATCTCCTTGGGCACGGTCAGGAACGCCTGCCGCAGGAGGAAGATCCCAAACACGCTGACCGCTCCGGGCAGCAGCACTCCTGCATAAGTATCCACCAGGCGCAGCCGCAGCAGCGTGACGAAGTTGACGATCAGGCCCACGTGCCCGGGCAGCATCAACGTGCTCAGCAGCAACGCGAACACCACCCGCCGGCCCGGGAACTCCATGCGGGCCAGGGGATACGCCGCCAGCGAGCACAGCACCAGGTTGAGCGCCACCGCGATGCCGGCCAGCACGATCGTGTTGAGGAAGAACCGCGGTAGCGGCATCGTCTTCCAGACGGTAATGAAGTTGTCCAGCGACGCGGGCCAGGGCAGCAGCTGTGGGGGAAACCCGAAGACGCCGCCGGTGGTGCGCAGCGCGATCGATAGCAACCAGAGCAGCGGGAAGGTGGTGAACAGGGCCAGGGCCGTGAACCCGGCATACCGCGCCGCGTTAGTAATAGCTCCACCCTCCCTGCCGAAACACCAGGAAGTTGGCCGCCGACAGCGCCATCACCAGGACGGCCAGCACCACTGCCAGGGCCGCAGCGTATCCAAGATCGAGCTGCTGAAAGCCCTTGTCAAATATGTAGAAGAACATCGTGTAGGTTCGGAACATCGGGCCTCCGCCGGTCATCACGTAGACCTCCTCGAAGACCTTCAGCGCCGCGATCGCCGAGATCGTGGACGCCAGCAGGATCGAAGGACGCAACAGCGGGAGCGTCACCCAGCGGAACACCTGCCACCGCGAGGCCCCGTCGGTGATCGCGGCCTCCTCGTACTCCGGCGATATCGCCTGCAGGCCGGCCAGGTAGATCACCATGTAGTACCCCAGGCCCTTCCAGAGCGTCACGAACATCACCGCGTAGAGCGCCAGGTCGGGGTGCCCCAGCCAGGAGATCGGACGGTCCATCAGCCCGATCGTCCGGAGCGCGTAGTTCACCACCCCATCCTGCTCCAGCAGCCACCGCCACATCAGGCCAACCACGACCATCGAGGTGACCACCGGCAGGTAGTAGGCGGCTCGGAACCATCGGATGCCCCGCAGCGGCACGTTGACCGCGACCGCCAGCCCGATCGAGAGCGCCTGCAGCACCGGCACCACCAGGAGGAACTTGGTTGAGTTGGCGAGGGCGATCCAGAGGAAACGATCCTCCCACAGCTCCCGGAAGTGCTCCAGCCCCACGAAGCGCGGCGGGGAGATGACATCATAGTCGAACAGGCTGAGCGCGGTCCCAAACGCCACGGGGTAGAAGGTGAAAGCGCCCAACAGCAGTAGCGCCGGGGTGAGAAACAGGTAGGCGGTGATCGTCGCCCGCCACTGCCGGCGGCTGAGCCCCAGGAGATAAGCCTCTCCGCGGGCTCGGTCGGATCGCACCCGGATGTCAGCCGCCATGCGGGCCTGCCAGCGCCTCGCAGAGCCGCCGGAGGGACTCGACGTACCGGTAGTTGATGCCCGTGTGGTCGTCGTTGAACTCCTGGTACTCGTGCCGGATGCCCAGCGCCTCGAGCCGGCGGTGCAACAGGCGCGCGCCGAGGTGCAGGTTGAACTGGTCGCGGGAGCCGCACTCGAAGTAGAGCAGCCGGAGCGACCGCAGGGCTTCGGCGTGCCGCGCCGCCATGCGGACCGGATCCCAGGCAAGCCACCGGGCCCACACTCCCTCGTCCATCTCGCCGGTGTGCGGGTCGAACGGCAGATCGAAGTACCGTGGCGGCCGCGCGGGGTTGGGTGAGTAGGCCATCGCCATGGCCGCGATGTTCACCGCGGTGATCGCATCGTTGGTCTTCTTGGGCATCTCGAGGAACGCCTTGAGGAAGGGCTCGACCCCGCCGTGCCCGGCCACGATGTTGCAGAACTTCCAGAAGTCGCTCTGATAGCAGACCTCAAAGTACATGTCCCCGCTGTGGGACGCGGCCGCGCCGAAGACGTCGGGATGGCGCATCGCCAACACGAGCGCACCATAGCCTCCGCTGGACTTCCCAACTATGCCGCGGTGGGCCGGTGATGCGAGGGTTCGGAATCGGCGGTCGGCGTGCGCGACCAGCTCCGAAACAGTGAAGTCCTCGTAGCGACCGGTGGCATCGGAGTTGAGGTACTGGCTGCCGCCGAACCGCGTGAACCCGTCAGCCATGACCAGAATCGCCGGAGGCGCGCCCGCGGCGATCACGCGGTCCATACACTCGGGGAGCGACGGCACCCACGGACCGGCGTTGGTCGCCGAGAGACCGATCCCGGTGAAGCCGTGCAGCCAGTAGATAACCGGGTAGGGCGCGGTCGCTCCTTCGTAGCCGGGCGGCAGGTAGACCGGGATCTCCCGGACATTGGGATCGCCCAGGGGATTGCCGAGCAGCGCCCGGCTTTCCACCTGCTCGATTGTGACGCGTCCGTTCAGGGCCATGAAGATTCCTCCTTACCTGCCCGCCGCCCCACGGGCGCGGTCGAGCGCTGTGATGGCGAAGATGGCAGGCGCAGTCCCACTACCGGCGGCCTGCAGGTCAACGGCAACGATCGGACGCCCTGGGTCGGGATTGGTCCAGCAAAACAGCGAGATCCGCACGTCCACCCCTGACCGGGTGCGGCCGGTCCAGCCGATCTCGTGCTCAAACGAGATGGGATCATCCAGCCAGGTCCCTATGTTCACCCGGTACCGGATCGGGATCTCCGCGGCTCCGCCGTCGCCGAACCGCACGCGGTAGGTCGCCACCGTCTCGCCGAAACGCGAGGCCGGGTAGGGCAGAGCGTGCAGGAAGCACAGCGCGCCCGCGGGAAAGCCGGCGCCGATAGTGACGCTATCGGGCATCGCCAGAGCGGGCTCGCGGCCGCCGCGTAGCAGCACGATGCTGCGGCCGCCACGATCTGCGGGATCCAGCACGTTGAACAGCACGCCGGCGAAGCGCGCCTGCCCCACCGGGAGATTCCGGAGGTCGTAGTCCGGTCCCTTCCCCAACCATCCGGCGCCACCATCATCTGGGCCGCGGTCGATGTGGCTGCGGTTGGCGACGGAACGGATGTCGAGCGCCCGGCCCGGGATGGTCTGCGGTTCCCCGCGGGCCACGCGCCAGTCCCCCCTGAATCGGACGGCCGCCTCCACCGCGTCCAGGGACGGGCCGTCGCGCCCGGCGTTCCAGAAATGGTCCGCTGCCGGCACGTAGCTGTAGATCTGCTGGTAGGACGACGCGAGCGCGCCACGGTTGCCGAAGTACCCGGTCCAGGTGGTCCGGACCATACCGGATGCCCCGGCGCGTCTGGCGTCGCGCGCCAGCGAGGCAATGTTGTCGTGGCGGTACCAGGTAGCGGCCAGCACCGGGAATCCCCAGGCGCGGAAGCGGTCCAAACTCGGGTAGCGCGCCGCGGCATGATACTGCCAGTCCACCATGACAATGTCGCGCGGCAGGCGCGCCATCTCAGGAGCGAACTCGTTGGTAAGCAACACGTCGCCCCACATCATCGTGCCGACGCCCCGGGCCTTCAGGTGGTCGTACAGACGCAGGGTATCGCGCACGAACAACTCGCCGAATCCAAGGCGCCGGCCCTCCTCCGACCACGGAAACGGCACCACGTTGCGCACCTCGTCGTGCCCGATGTGCATGAAGCGCGGCCGGAACAGCGCGATCGCTTCATCCAGCACCGGCAGCACAACCGCGTAGACCCGCGGGTTGAGCGGGTCGTAGGCGAACCGCGCCGGCGCCAGCTCCGGCGGCATCTCCATCAGGTCGAGGTTCTGATCGTTGTGGAACAGCCACCCGACATGCCCGAGCGTCTGAATGAGCGGGATCGGTTCGATCAGGTGCTCGCGCGCCGCGGCGATCACTGCCGCTGCCTGCGCCTTGGTCGCGCCTCCGGCGTGCCAGATGTTGGGCGCGCTCTCCCACCGGACGTACTCGGACTCCGCGATCAGCACGTTGAACTTGTAGCGGCTGAAGATGCGGTCTATCAACGCGGTGTGGAAGACGTCGGAGTGGCTGTCGAGCACCACGTGCACCGCGCGGATGGGATGATCGGGCCAGTCGCGGACCTCGGCCCCGCGGATGATCAGGCGGCTTGGGTTGCGGGAGTCCCGCTCAATCAACTGGCGCAGGGTCTGGACGGCATAGAAGGTGCCGCGGCGGTCGGCGCCGCTGGCGACGACCCCACCCGGCCCCACACGCAGGGCGTAGCCCTCAGGCCCGGGGTCCCGCAGGTCCACGCTGATCCGGTGCTCCGCGAGCGCCGCTTCTGCCAGGGGATTGGGCGCGGGCTCGCCGAGCAGGATGGCGCCGCCGGAGCCCCAGCCGCCGGAGCCCAGGCTGCCTCCGAGGCGTGCCGGATCGCCGGCGGCAGAGGCCCGTACGACCGCCAGCGGCGGCGCACCCCATGCCGTGATCTCCTCGTTCAGTTCCCGCGCGGCGTACAGATCCTCTGGACCCGCGGCATCGCCGACAACGATACGGGTTGCCGTCGTTATCTCAAAGGGCGCGTCCAGCCACCGTACTAACTTGGGGAGCGGGATTATGCGGACGTCGCGGGGCGGCGTGACGTAGGCGTCGGGCCACGCGCCGGCCACCCCGGGCTGCGATGGCGCGGGCTGGGCTGCGATGGCAATCCCAAGGGCGGCGGCAAGCAGCCCCGGGAGAGCGCGCCTCAGACGGTTCGGCCGGCGGGCCTCATCCTCAGAGCCGCGCATTCCACTGCCTGACCACCCAGTCGAGCGCGTCCTTCGGCGTCCGCTTGCCGTAGAACGCGCTCTCCACGGCCTCCCGGAAGACGCGGAAGAGGTCACCGGCGTTGGGGACGATCACGCTGAGGTCGCGCGCGTAGGGCAGGTCGGCGGCGGCCACCTTGCGGGCAACATCCTCGGGCCCGGCGCCGCCCCGGCGGAAGAACGGATCCGCCGCGGCCTGCCTGGTCGAAGGGAAGACGACAACCTGCTTGCTGAACTCGAGCTGGTTCTCGTCGTTGGTGACGAACAGCGCGAAGTCCACGGCCGCCGCGGCGTTGCGGCTCGACCTGGGCACCGCCATGGTCATGGTGGCCAGGTGCAGGGTGTTGCCTTTCCCTCTGGGGTAGGCCGCCACGAACGTCCGCGCGTAGACCTCGGGGTTGTCGCTCTTCACCCTGAGCAGAAACTGCGGGCCGGTGATCAGCATCCCCAGTTGCCCGGCGCTGTACCGCTCGGTGGCGCCCAGGTATCCACGGCGCAACGTATCCTCGGGGAAGTAATCATCCTTAAGAAGGTCCACGTAGCGGGTCAGGTAGCGCACGTGCTCGGATGAGTTGAACACGGCCCGCTTCCTATCGTTGCTTAGGATCGGCAGGCCGTTCTCCTGAAACCGATGCAGCAGGCGCACACCGTCCACGTTGGGCATGAAACCGTAGATCCTGGCGCGGTCCTTGATGGTGCGCGCGTGCTGGATCATCTCCTCCTCGGTCTGCGGCGGTTCCGAGGGGTTGAGGCCGGCACGCCGGTAGATCGCCGTGTTGTACGCGATCACGTTGGGCACGACGTACCACGGCAGCGCGTAGGTCCGGCCTCGCACCTGGCCGGAGCGCCAGAGGCCCTCAAAGTAGCGGGCACGGACCTGGGCGGGGACTGCCTCGTCCATGTCCACCAGCGCGTTGCGCTCAGCCAGCCGGGCGGTGGTTTCGGTGTTGAGGTTGACGACGTCCGGCGGCACGCCTCCTGCCAGAGCGGCCAGCAGCTTCTGCTCAACCGCCGCGAACTGCACGTCCACCCAACGGACCTTCACACCGGGGTTCAACCGCTCGTAGGCGGCGACGAGCCCGTTGACGTAGTCGTTGAAGAACGGCTGGAGCGAGATTGTCCAGAACTCGAGCGTGACGGATGGCGCGCCACGGACGGAGGCGGGGAACAGCGCCAGGACCAGCGCACAGATCAGCGCGAGAGCCAACACGAGAAGCCGCCGGATCATCGCCACGCTGGTTCGGGCGCCCGTGGAGGGAATCCTGCCGGAGGCGCGTTCCCGGCGCACCGAATCAAAGCGGGATCGCGTCGAGGACGTGGAACGTGTGGAGCCGCCCGTCCGGGCTGGGCTTCCACTCCACCTCGATCGGGTGGGCAAAGTCCGGCGCCAGGCGCCCGTGCTCCACCCAGTAGCGGCCCGCTGCGTCCCCGGCCAGTGAGGGACCGGCCTTCACCACGAGCCGCACCGGCCCCTCGACGAACCGCACCTCGTCGAGGTCCGCCAACCCGCTCATCGCCCTCAGGATGACGGCCTTGAGCGCATCCGGTGGCTCAGGTCGAACGTTCACGAGACCGACGTTTCGACGCAGGGGCCCGACGATCTTGACGTTGGCCAGCTCCGCGTCGAAACCCATCCCGGCCAGCACTTCCAGCAGGACCTCGTTCGATTCTGCGACCGCCCGGCCATGGTAGTCGGGGTTGATCAGCGGCTTCAACAGGTGCTTAAGCTTGCATCCCTCGCGCCCCCAGTGTTCGCCTATGCGCGGCACCTCCAGACCCAGCTCGCCGGCCATCTCCCGGATCTGGGGCTTGTCCAGATCCAGCAGGGGCGAGTAGTACCCGCCGTGGATCCGTAGGCCCATCTGTCCCCAGGTGTCGCTCCGGTTCGAACCGGTAAGCACCAGCCGGCCCTGAGCCGCGGCTTTGACCATGCCCAGCTTAATCTCGCGGGCGCAGCGGTTGCATGCAGGGCCGCCGCGCTGGACCGCGTGCTGCCTTGCCTGGCCCAGCAGGCAGCGCTGCTGCAGGCCGAGTTGCTTTGCCATCTCCAGCACGATGGCGTTGCCACGGCGGTAGGCGTACTGGCCCATGTTGACCGTGACCAGCAGCACGTTGGCCGCGCCCAGCGCATCGCGGGCGAGCGCGGCGACAACGGAAGAGTCCAGGCCGCCGCTAAAAGCCACGGCAACCGGCGCGCCCGCGGCCACCTCGCGGATCTCTTCTGTAAGGCCCCCGGCCAAGCCGGACCCCGCAGTCGGGATGTGCATGACAGGTCCATTATAGGCGGGCGCGGATGGCGCGGGCACCACGGAAGGAACTCTCGCCAGGCCTCCAGAATATGTGAGGGATCGCACCGCAGCGACCAGGGAGGTGCTAGATGAGCACAGAGCCCGCCCCGGCGGACCAGTCGAACCGGCTGCTCGCCGCGCTCGCATACCCGATCTGGATAATTGCCCTCGTCATAGTTCTTACCGACATGAAGAAGGACGTATTCATGCGGCGCCACGGATGGACCGCGCTGTTCTGGGGGATCGCGTGGGTCGTGCTGTACGTGGGGTTGATGATCCTGGGGAACATCCCGTTCCTGGGCTGGATCCTGTTCCTGGTCGCCGGACCGATCCTCTGGATCGTCTGGCTGATCCTTTCGATCTACTACGCGGTCCAAACGTACAACGGCAAGGAGTTCACCATCCCGTTGGTGAGCGACTGGGCGAAGAAGTACGCGTCATAGCCTCGCCCGTCGTTGTCCTGATAGCTTCCTATCTTGAGCCGCACTTCGTCGAGCGCATCCGCGGCGCCGGCGAAGTGCGGGTCATTTATGAGCCGGCCCTGCTCCCGGAGCCGCGGTACCTGTGTGATCACGTCGGGCGCCCGCTGCAGCGCATCGAGGAAGACGAGCTCAGGTGGCGCGGCTACCTGGCCGAAGCCGAGGTCCTCTTCGATTTTGACTACCCTAACGCCACCGCCCTGAAGGCCCTCATCCCCCGGGTGCGGTGGATTCAAGCCACCAGCACCGGAATCGGACAGCTCCTGCTGCGGACCGGTCTCCTCGACAGCCCGATCGTCTTCACCACCGCAAAGGGGATCCACGCGAAGCCGCTGGCCGATTTCGTGCTCATGGCGATCCTATGGTTCGCCAAGGACGGATTCCGAATGGTGCGCGATCAGGCGGCGCACCGGTGGTTGCGGTACTGCGGCCGGGATCTGCGGGACGTCACGGTCGGTCTTGTTGGTCTTGGAACGATCGGCCGCCAGGTCGCCAGGGCGTGCCGCGGGGTCGGTATGCGCGTCATCGCCACCCGGCGGACCGTCGAGGCCGGCGACCAGGACGCGGAGGTTGATGGGTTGGTGCCGATGGCCGAACTACCCTCGCTGCTGGGAGCGGCGGACTACATCGTCCTCGCCACCCCTCATACCCGGCAGACCCAGGGGTTGATCGGAAGGAAGGAACTCGCTGCCGTGAAGCCGGGAGCAGTGCTCATCAACGTAGCCCGGGGGGCGGTTGTAGACGAACCGGCCATGATTGAGGCGCTGCGTGACGGCCGCCTCGGCGGGGCCGCGCTGGACGTGCTGGCGGCAGAGCCCCCGGCCGCCGACAACCCCCTTTGGGACATGCCCAACGTCCTGATCAGCCCGCACTCGGCCAGCACCGTGGAGACCGAGAACGCGCTGCTCACCGACCTGTTCTGTGAGAACCTTCGGCGCTATCTGCGCAGCGACCAGTTGCTGAACGTCTTCGACCGAGAGCGGCTCTACTAACCAGGGACCTGCCGGCCGAGCGGCACTACCGGATCCCCCCCCGATGCTGAACCTTAGGCCAGGAGCCGGAGTATCCTGGCTGAGACCGTAGCGGTGATCCCGGTGATGACTGCGCCCCACGCAAGATCTATGAACACGATCCGAAGCGGCCAGTCGCGAATCACCGCCAGCGACGTGAGGTCGAACGTCGCGTAGGCGATGAGGCCGAAGAACGCGCCTGTGAAGAAGACTCTGGTGAGCGCGGCGTCACCCCTGGCCGGGTAGACGACGAAGAACAGGATGCCCACGACGTAGAGCGCGTAGAAGATTAGCGCCGCACTCCAGAGCGGGGCCGGCCGCATCAGATGGCCGAGTTCGGCACGGTACAATCCTTTCGCTATCCCGCCGAGCCAGATCATGTCTACTGCCAGGAACACAAGCAGCGTGGCGACGTAGTGAATGAACATGGACATCACGGTGTCCTCCTGGGTGGTAACGGTAGGAACGCGGACGTTCTCCGCCTATAGGACTCCCACTTCGGGTCGCCCTCACGCTTGCGCTCAAGCATCGGGATTCCCGAGACGCGGAGGATCAGGAAGGTGATCGTTATCGGGCTGATCAGCGCGGATAGATACGCTGGGGATCCGGAGAGGCCCACGAGGAAGATCCCCCACCACAGAGTCACCTCGCCGAAGTAGTTGGGGTGCCGCGTGTAGTGCCATAATCCCTCCTGCATCACGCTCCCGCGATTGGCGGAGTCACGGAGGAAGCGCGCCAGTTGCAGGTCGCCCACCACCTCGAACAGGAAGCCGGCGAGCCACACGGCGACTCCGATGGCGTTCAACAACGTGAATCCGCCGGCATCGTATGCGCTCACGATCAGGAGGGGCGACGCGATGACCAGGATCAGCGCTCCCTGAAGCGCAAACACCTGGAAGAGGGAGCGGAGGTGCGCCCACCTGCCCCACTCCTCCCTCCACCTCTTGTAGCGCGGGTCTTCTCCCTTGCCGCGGTTTCTGAGGTAGATGTGGGTGAACAGCCTCGCTCCCCAAACGGCCACAAGCAGTAGAAGAACGAGCATCCGCGGCGTCCAGTCGGATTTCAGCAGGGCCGCTACCCCGACCAGGATGAACCCAGGACCCCAGGCCACGTCGGCGACGTCGTTGCGCCCGGCCAGGATGGAAACGACGAACCAGAACAGCATATAGATGGCCAGGGCACAGGAGGCGGGCAGTAAGATCTCTCGCAGAATCAGGGTCACGACCACGACGACCTTCGGCGACCTTCAGTGAGGGCCGGCTGCTTGTCCGCCCGAGAAGATGGGCGCGATGACGACGCGGTCGCCGTCCTCAAGCTTCTCTCCCTGGACGACGGCCTGGCCGTTGCGCGCCACGATCATCGGCCGGGACTTCTCGATCTCCACAATTTCCAGGAGCTCGTCGGTCGTTGTTCCTGGGGCGAGATCGAAGATCCTCTCGCTGAATCCGGTGGCATAGACGAAAGACCCGATCATCTTGACCGTGACCTTCATTGCAGGGTCCTCCGGGTTGGTCCTCTGGGTCAGTCCTCCAGCCTGCCGAAGGCCTCGGCCTGGCGGGCTTCGTCCTCGAGGTCCAGGGCGGCGGCCGTTTTCCGGGTGGGTATGCCTCGCTTGTCCCAACCGCGCAGGTCGTAGTAGTGATCGAGCAGGCCGTCGTACTTCTCTAGATCGAGGATCTTGCCCGCGATCGGGCCGTCTGCATCGGCGTTGGCAGGGTCGAACCAGACCATGGGAGGGTAGTCCATCTTACGGTTCCAATCCGGCATCTCCCTAAGCCAGAAGAACTTCATCAGCGAGTAGATCCTGTCGCCGACCTTCCAGAAGTCGTCCAGGGTCCAGTTGAGGCCGGTAATGGTATTGAAGTAGATCGGGTAATGCTCGAGCTGCCAGCCGAGCTCGACCCATGGGAATCGGCAGGCGATTATGTACTCAAACAGTCCTCCCCTGATCCTCTGCAGTTCGATGACCTTTTGCGCCTTGTCCCGCCCGTAGGAATCGCGGACCGTCTGGTTGAGCTCGAAGGTGATGACCCAGGCTTCCTTGTGGTGGGCGCCTATCGGGCTCGTCCCGAAAGAAAGGGCCATGCCGGGACAGAGTTTGCAGTTGTACGCGGAAACCTCCAGGCCCTTGACGTGCATGGCGTAGGCCTCGGACCCCCGCCCGATCTTCCGGGCCATGCGCATCGTCCCGTCGGCCAGCAGGTTTCCCAGGTCGCCTTCCCGGAGAGCGGCAAGCCGGAGCAGTTCCTTGGCTCCCTCACCATCGCCGAAGCGGAAATCGCCGGCGATGTGCCCGCGGTCGATCGCGTCGGCGTAGAACCCGAGAACGCCACCCGCGGAGATCGTGTCCAGGCCGTAGTCGTCGCAGAGGTAGTTCAGCGATCCGACCTGGTCGAGCTCGAAGACCTCCAAGTTGCTGCCCAGCATGCCGATGTTCTCGTAGTCGAGCTCGGACTCCCGGCCCTCGCGGTCGTGGACGGCGATGCCGCAGTGCATTGTGCAGGTCGGACAGCCATAGGTCGCCACCCGTGCGGCGTCCAGCCGTTCGCCGTCGATCTTCCAGGCATCGGAGTGCCGGGTCTTCCTCATGTTCCGGACCGGGAGCGCGGCCACTTCGTTGCACCAGGCGAGAATGCCCGTCGTGCTCTGTTTAGACCATCCGGACTTCTTGTCCATTTCATGGACTGTGCGCAGGTCGGCCGCACCCAGCTTCTTCATTGTCTTGGGATCGGCCTGGGGGATAGGTTTGCTCCCCTTGACCACGATGGCCTTAAGCTTCTTGGACCCCATGACGGCGCCCATTCCGGGCCGGCCGCCGGAGCGCCCCTCAAGGCTCCGTACAGTCGAATACAGATTGAGGTTCTCCCCTCCCTGCCCGATGTTCAGCACCCCGACCTTTCTTCCGTAACGTGCGTAGATCCAGTCGTTTGTCGCGTATGTCCCCTTGCCCCAGACCTCGGCGGCGGGCAGGAACTCCACCTTGTCGTCCTCGATGTAGAGCAGGGTCGGTTCGGAGGCGGCGCCCTCGACGATGAGCATGTCGTACCCGGCCTTGCGAAGTTGCTCCGTGACCTGGGTGCCCAGGTTGCCGTCTCCGTAGCCGCCGGTAAGGGGCGATTTGGCCGCCACGACGGTCTTGCCGGTGTTGGGCGCGGGGATGCCGGCGATCGGGCCGAGCGCCACGATGAACTTGTTCTTGGGACCCAGGGGGTCAACTCCCGGCTCGAGTTCGTCCCAGAGGGTCTTCAGGGCGAATCCACGGCCGCCCACCCATTTGTGGGCGAACTCCTCGCCGAACGTCTCTTTTCTGAATGTCCTTTCTGTCAGGTCGACCCTGAGGATAGTCCCCGTCCATCCAAACATGATCACGCCTCCCTGGGAACTCCGGACACTTCCCGACTGGCGGAGAGGGTGGGATTCGAACCCACGAGGGCTTTCACCCTAACGGATTTCAAGTCCGCCGCCTTCGGCCAAGCTCAGCCACCTCTCCGGCGATGATTATAGCAAAGGGAATACGCCCTTTCCGGCCAACTTTCCGGAAGAAGGGCCAGAAGAAGGGGATGATGCCAAGTGCACGACCTCGTATTTACGGGCGGACACCTGCTCGATCCCGCCAACAACACCGATGGGCCTGCCGATCTGGCCATTCGCGACGGGCGGATCAGCGAGGTGGGCCGGGTGACCACCGGCGCGCGGAGAACGATTGAGGTCGCCGGGCACTATGTCCTACCAGGAATAATCGACAGCCACACCCACCTCTCGCGCCACTTCGGCTCGGCCGAGGGACACCGCATGGTGGCTGCGACCGGCGTCGTCACCGCGCTCGACATGGCCGGTGAGATCGAGGACCTGGCCCGGGACCTGAAAGGCGGAGGCGCCGGGCTCAACATCGCCTACCTCCACCCGCTGGTTCCCGGAGCGACGCTGCCATCGTCCGGTCCCACGAAGGACGAGATCGCCGGTGCGGTTGACCGGGCGCTGACCAGCGGTGCGATCGGTATCAAACTGCTGGGCGGTCACTACCCCCTGACACCCGAGGCCACGGCACAGGCCGTGGAGGAGGCGGCCAGGCGCCGGTGTTATGTCGCCTTCCACGTGGGAACAACCGCGACCGGCTCGGACATTCGCGGGCTCGAAGAGGCGCTGGATCTGGCCGCGGGCCGTCCCATCCACATCGCCCACGTGAACTCGTACTGCCGCGGCCAGGTTACCGGCGATCCGGTCGCAGAGGCGCGGCGCGCGCTCGATCTCCTGGCCGCGCATCCCTCCGCAGTCAGCGAGTCGTATCTGTCGGTATACAACGGCACGTCGGCGCGGTGCCGCGACGGCGTCCCGGCAAGCGCCGTCACGAAGACCTGCCTTCGGTTGGGAGGCCACGAGCAGAGCGAGAAGGGTCTGGAGGCCGCGATTCGCGCCGGCTATGCGCGCATCCACCGCGAGCAGGGCGGCGAGATCGTCCTGGCATCACCACCGGACGGGCTCGAGACCTGGCGCGCGCTGGAGACCGAAGCAGGGGTCTCGTTCCCGGTCAACCACATCCCGTCCGCGATCCTGCTGGCGACCGCGCGGAGCGAGGGCCTGTTTGTAATTGACGGCCTCAGCACCGACGGCGGCGCGATCCCACGCAACTTCCTGGTCCGTCACGGGCTCATGCTGGTCCAGATGGGTGCCTGGACCCTGCGCGACTTCGTCCTCAAGGCCAGCGTGAACCCTGCCCGCATGCTGAGTCTTCCGGCCAAAGGACACCTCGGGGTGGGCGCCGACGCCGACGTTACGGTCGTGGACCTCGAAGCAGGGCGTGCCAGGTGGTCCGTGGCCAGAGGGCGCTTGGTGCTCGCGGAAGGACGGGTCGAAGGACGCGGCGGCACCCTGCTGGTTTCGCCTGATGGAGAAACAGCCGCCCGCTCCCGCGGACTGGACCATGAGGTGATCCACCGCGAGGGGTGGCGGGGATGAGGTATAATCCAGCCATGGAGACACCGGATGAGCGGTTCTCGTTCGCCAAGTTCGCGGCCCACCCGTTCTTCAGGGAAGTGAACACATGGCTGGTGGCGCGCGCCGGCATCAGGCCGGGCGCCGACGTGGTTGACCTGGGATGCGGCCCTGGCGCCATCACCGAGCTGATCCTGCAGCGGATGGGCGTGCCGCCGTTGGGCCGCGTCTTCGCCATAGACCCCTCCGCTTCCGCGCTGGTGCTGGCGGCGCAGCGGATCCAGTCCGCCGTCGTGCGGTTCATCCAGGGAACCGCGGAGCGCCTGAACGGCTTGGTGTCGCAGGTGGACACAGTGGTCTTCTGCAACGCGATTCACCTCGTCCCGGACAAGGCCCAGGTGATTGCCGGGATCAGCAGGGTGCTGCGACCCGGCGGCGTGCTGGCGTTCAACACCACCTTCTTCGAGGGCGCCTACGCCGGCGACAGCCTGCGGTTCTACAAGCACTGGGGGCTGCGGGCGATGCGCTTGCTGCGCGAGAGGGGACACGCCGTTGTCCGCGACGCCAAGACCACCGCGATGCAGTGGCTGACCCCCGAGGAGTACCGCCGCCTGCTTCTGGATAGCGGGTTTGCCGAGACCGCGGTCGAGTTCCAGGAGAAGCAGCTCCCCTGCCAGGCCTGGGAGGACATCAGCGAGTTCTCGATGTTCATCGAGGGTGCGCTGCCCGGCGTCCCCCTCGAGATCGGCATGGAAGCGCTCAAGGCCGGCGCCCGCCAGACCTTTGAGGACCTCAAACTCGAGACGGTCCCGCGGATCTGGATGCAGGTGGTCGCCCGACGCCCCTGATGCTCGAGTCCGCCTCAGCGCTGGTCACCGGCGGATCGTCCGGCCTCGGACGCGCCATAGTGATCGCGCTTGCCCGCGCCGGGGCGCGCGTCGCGTTCACCTACCGCTCGAACGCAGCCGGCGCCGAGGCGCTGGCCCGCGAACTGTCTCCTCCTGCCGAGGTTCTCGCGATCCAGGCCGACGTGGACTCCGACGCTGATGCGGCTAAGTGCATATCTGAGACGGTGGCGCGGTTCGGGGGCCTCGACATACTGGTCAACAACGCCGGCATTACCCGCGACGCGCTAGTGGTGCGCATGCAGCCGTCCGACTGGAACGCGGTCCTCAACACCAACCTGTCCGGCGCGGTGCGCTGCTGCCGCCACGCGACGCCTCACCTTCTGGCAAGCGGCCGGGGCCGAATCATCAACATGTCCTCCATAGCAGGGGTCGCCGGAGGCGCCGGCCAGGCCAACTATTCGGCTGCCAAGGCCGGCCTGATCGGGCTGACCGAGGTGCTTGCCCGGGAGCTGGCTCCACGCGGCGTCACCGTCAACGCGGTCGCGCCGGGTGCGATTGACGCGGGCATCGTGGCCGCCATGCCCGAGGAGCTTCGCCGGAGGTTGCTCGAGGTGATTCCGATGGGCCGGATGGGCACAGCCGAAGAGGTTGCGGCCCTCGTGGTCTTCCTGGCCGGCCGCGAGGCAGGGTACATTACCGGTCAGACGATAGCGGTGGACGGCGGCACCACCGGCGCCGGCCGCGCCACTACCTAGATCACTCCACGGTGTAGATCGCGCCGTCGTCCGGCACCTCTACCGGTCCGGCGAACTCGCCCCGGGCCTCCTCCACCCATTGCGCCGCATCAGCCCGGTAGTCCAAGTGCACAAGAAGAAGTTTCCGCGCGCCGGCGAGCGCAGCCAGGCGGGCGGCCTGCGCAGCCGTAGAGTGACCTCCTTCCTTCGCCCGGACCGCCTCGGCATCGAGGAAGGTGGCCTCGTGAACAAAGAACGCGGCATCGCGCCCGAACGAAGCCATTGCCTCCACCGGCCGTGTGTCAGAAGAGTAGACAACCCTCGCGCCCTCGGGGGTGTCCCAGCGGATCGCGAAGGCAGGCGGGCCGTGGTCCGACGGCAGCGCGGAGAGCCGGCTTCCGGCGTGCTCCCAGAATGTGATCGGCGTGTCGCCGGACGGTGAAGATGTACCGTCGGCCAGGGGGTGCATCTCAAGAAACCCGGCGCGCCGGCCCAGGTCGAACACATCCAGAAGGCTCCGCAACTTGTCCATCTCCGGCTCCGGCGCGAACAGGGGCAGAGGGACCTGGCGGGCAAGCATCCAGAGATGGTGGACCAGCGACGGAAGGCCGTATATGTGATCGGGATGCGCGTGCGTGATCACCACTGCCCGCAGCAACATCGGATCGAGCCCGGCCTTCCGCAGCTTGAGGAAGGGGCTGCCCGGACAGTCAACCAGGACCGACGACTCCCCCATCCGGAAGGCCAGCGCCGCGTTGTCGCGGTGCGCGGTCTGCACCGCGCCGCTTGATCCCAGGACCACCAACGACGCGCTCACGACAGCACCTCCGGGAGCCGTGCCAGTTCTGCGTCGCCGCCTATCTTGTAGAACGGGACACCACGAGAGGCGGCTACTTCCTCATCGTGCGGGGTGTCACCGACGAAAAGCACAACGGTGCGCCCGGCGGCGCGCAGCCGGTCCAGCGTGCGGCCCTTGTCGCCGCCCTCGATCTCGATGAAGAACCCCGCCAGGTCGTGGCGCGCGGCCTCTGCCACGAGGTTGGAGTGCGGCAGGCCGCTGGACAACACCAGGTCGTGGTCCGCCCGAAGCGCCTCCAGCACCATCCGCGCCGAGGGGAACTGCAGCATGCGGTCTTTCTCGACCTCGTTGTAATCGGAGTAGCGGCGCGAGAACTCCTCGCGCTCCGCGTCGGAGATCGACCGGTCCAGGGCCGCCGCGGTGTCGTCTAGTTGAACGAACCTGTGGGCGCCGCTGGTGCGGGCATAGGAGGCGTCCACCGTAGCACGGTGCCCGGGACCCAATCCCAGCACTTCGGACACCGCCCGCCAGTACGACTCGCGCTTGATCTCGTAGGCGTCCACCAGCGTGCCGTCGAAGTCGAAAACGATAACCGGACGCATCGTCTCTCCTTACCTTGGACGGTTGATCCAGGCATGCGCCGGATCGTCCGCCCAGGCCGCGTACTCCACCTGCTCGCCCGAGATCGCCCACAGGTAGACCAGCTCGTAGCCGCCTGCTGCCACAAGCGGGTGGTAGCCGCGCGGTATCACGACGGTGTCGCCATGGCGCACCCTGTAGATCTTCTCGAATGGCTCCGGTGCGTCGGGAGGCGTGTAGACCATCTGCAGCCCGAACCCGTCCGGCGGCCGCACAAGGTAGTGATAGATTTCCTCCATCGGGGCCTCGCCCCGGCCGTCACCTGTGGTGCGGCGCGTGTCGTGCTTGTGCGGCGGATAGCTCGACCAGTGGCCAGGGGGGTTGTGGGTCTCGCCCACGAGCATCCGGCTGGTCACGCTCTGGTCGGCAACGCTGGTGACGCGACGCGACCAGGCATCAGCGCCCACGTTCCTTACGGTGACCTGATCCGGTCCGATGATCCGGGGAGAGCGTGTGGCGGAGGGAGGCGCGGAGAAGAGCGCCAGCCGGACTCCGTCGGCAAGGCCGACCAGGTCTACGCGAGAGCCCGCGGGCACGAACACCGCGGACGGCGGATCATCGAAGACCGATGCGCGCGGGCCGAGGGTCCCGGAAAGCGTCCCCGCACTTCCGGAGACGTTGACCACGCAGCCGCCTTCGATCAGGTATATGACGGCCTCGCGGTCGCCGGACTCCCAGGAGAAGGGCGCCCCACCACCTGCCAGGGTGACAAGCGCGAACTCCAGATGCGTGAGCGGGCTGTTCGCTGACGACGCCACCAAATGGTGCGCCGGAGGGTTCTCGACGGCGGGGATATATTGGCTCTCAGCCAGTCTGCTCATACCTATACTGCTCCCTTCTGGGCCAGCCGCCTCTGATGGACGAGCTGGCGAATCAGCGACCCGACGCCGGCTACCAGCAGCAGTAGGCTCAGCGGCCTCGTGACGAAGACCGTCATGTCACCGCCCGTGATGATCATCATCCTCCGGAACTCCGACTCCATCATCGGCCCCAGAACCAATCCCAGGATTAGCGGGATCAGTGGATAACCGGCGCGCTTGAGAACGAACCCCAGGATCCCGGCCGCCACTGCCACGACGGCATCATACATCCAGCCGTTGAGGGCGTACGCGCCCAGCACCGACAGCAAGATCACCAAAGGCGGCATCAAGGCCGGCGGCACGCTGAGCGCCTTGATGAACACCCGGATGCCGCCGAGCTGGAAGATGCAGGTGGTCAGGTTGGCCACGATCATGGCGAAGATAATGGCGTAGATGAAGTGCGGTTGGGAGGTGAACAGGAGTGGGCCGGGCGTCACGCCGTGGATGACCATCGCCGCAAGGATGGGCACCGCGGCCGCTTCCGCGGGCAGCGCGAGCGTGAAGGTGGGTATCAGCCCGCCGCCGATGCAGGCGTTGTTGGCCACCTCCGGCGCTATCACGCCTTCGAGCCTGCCGGTGCCGAACTCCTCGGGGCGCGGGGAGATCTGCTTCGCCCGCTCGTACGCCAGGACCACGGCCACGCTGGCGCCGGCCCCTGGCAGCAGGCCGATGAAGGTCCCTATCCAGCTCGACTCCAGAATGATGCGCCACATGCCGAGAAGCTGCCGCAGACTGGGGAACAGCCGGCCGAGCTGCTGCGTGACAATCTGGTGCAGATCCCTGCTCCGGGCCGCGTCGTCAAGCGCCTGGGTGATCCCGAACATGCCTATCAGCACGGGAACGAGCCCGATGCCGCTGGCCAGGAAGGGGTTGTCGAAGGTGAACCGTCGGACGCCGGTCATGGTGTCTATTCCGACGGTCGCGAGCAGCACCCCCATCGCACCCATCACCACGCCCTTCAGGAGCGAGGAACCTGAAACGCTGGCTATGATCGTCAGACTGGCGACCGCCAGGGAGAAGTACTCCGCAGGTCCAAACAGCAGCGAGAAGCGGGCCAGCGCCGGTGATGCCGCGAGCAGCGCCGCGGTGCTGATCAGCCCGCCGATGAACGACGCGATCACCGCGCCGCCCAACGCGATCCCTGCCTGCCCCTTGCGCGCCATCGGCAGCCCATCGAATACGGTGGCGATGGCGTTGGGGTTGCCGGGTATCCCGAAGAGCACCGCCGGGATGGACGCTCCGGTCACCGCTCCAAAGTAGAGCCCCAACAGCAGGCTGATGGCGGTGAGGCTGTCAAGGTGAATCGTAACGGGCAGGAACAGCGCGAGCCCCATCGTGGCCGTCAGGCCGGGAAGCGCGCCGATGAAGATCCCGACGATGTCGCCGACCACAATCCACAACAGCGTGGTCGGCTGAAGGACAAAGGCCAGGCCCTGCAGCAGGGGTTCCACGCGCTAGAATCCCATGAGCCCGCGCGGGAGGGAAACGTCGAGCAGCCGGCTGAAGATCCACCAGAGCGCCAGCGGAAATCCCACTCCGGTCAGCAGCCGGGTAGCCGGTCCGATGCGCCGCCGGCTGTCCAGGTAGAGCGAGGTGCCTATCAGGAAAAGCGCGGCGGAGACCACAAAGCCCACCACCGGCAGGAGCAGAAGGAACGCAACCGTGCCCGCGCCGACCCCAAGGGCCTGCTGCCATGGTTCCGTGCCGGAAGAACTGGGGCGCCTCTCCCCAATCATCGCCGCTGCGGCCCCTATCAGAACCAGGGCCGCGACGGCGATCGGAAGGGCCTGGGGCCCTGGATCTCCCTTGACGTGCCGGCTTGGAATCTGACCGGCCAGCAGGAGCGCCAGGAGCGCAAAGGCGGCGATGAACGCGGCAACCGCCAGCCGCGAGGACCGCGTCATCTTCTCACTTCATGAGGCCGACCTGGCGCAGCAGCTTCGATAGGTCCAGCGTGAGCACCGCGAAGTACCGCTCCAGTTCCTCATTGGCCATGTATGTCTTGACCAGTCCGCTCTCGCGGGCGTACTGGATCCAGTGGGGATCGTTCATTGCCCGCGCAACGGAGGACGCGATTGCCCTGCGCACCTCCATGGGAATCCCCTTTGGCCCGCTTATCGCGCGGAAGCTGCCCTGGGGAATGTTCTTGAACCCCAGCTCGGTCGTGGTGGGCGTAGCCGGAAAGAGCGTGGTGCGCCGCAGGCTCGTAACCGCCAGCGGCCTCAGCCGCCCGGCCTGCACCTGTACCTCGGACTGCGAGAAGACGCCGCTGGTCACAACGTTCCCCAACACCCCGACGATCAGGCGGGCGCCGCCCTCAAAAGGCACCACCGTCCAGGGCATTCCGGCCGCCTTGTTGAGCGCCTCAGAGGTCAGGTGCGTCAAAGCGCCGACCCCGGCGTGACCGATCGTGATCTTGCCCGGGGCCTGCTTGCCCGCTTCAATCAGTTCCCCGAGGGTCTTGTAGGGAGCCGTGTCCAGAACGGCGATCACGAACGGGTCCCAGTTCAGACTGGCGATGTGGTCGAGCTGGATGATCGAGCCGGCGGTCAGGCCCTGCAGCGCCGCGGTGACGGTGTGCGTTCCGGAGAGCAGCAGAGTGTGACCGTCCGGCTTGGCGCGCAGCACCTCGTTTGTCCCAATGCCGCTGCCCGCTCCGGGCATGTTCCGGATGACGATCGGCACCTCGGTGAACCGCTGCATGGCCCGCTGAATCTGCCGGGCTATGATGTCGGTTCCGCCGCCCGCGGCGAATGGCACCATGATGCTTACCGGCCGGCCTTCCGGCCAGACCTGCGACGCCGAGATGCCGCCGGGAATCATCGCGGACAGCAGTACGACGCTAATGAGAGCAATCAACGTTCTCACGGTCCTCGCCTCCTTGTGCTTCTCCCGCCAGGATGATTCTCTGGACGCTGGAGCCCGTCCTGCCCTGCTCCGCACCTTCCATGATGCGCGCCTTCCAAGGAGTGGGCGCACGGACGCAGAATGAAATAGTTCAATGTCTGCGAAGATCCTAGTATCCGACGTGACCAAGGTCTATCCGGGGCAGAGCCGCCCCGTGGTGGCGCTGGATCGGGTCTCCCTCCAGGTGCCCGAGGGGGAGTTCGTCTGCATCGTGGGACCCTCCGGCTGCGGGAAGTCCACGCTGCTGCGCATCCTGGCGGGTCTCGTTCCCTGCTCCAGTGGGGCGGCGGCGATTGCCGGCGGCGGCCGGGGCAAACCGCTACACAGTCTGGTCTTTCAGGAGTACGCGATCTTCCCCTGGAAGACGGTGCTGCAGAACGTGGCCTTCGGACTGCAGATGCGGGGCGTGGCTCGGTCCCAGCGCGAGGACGCGGCCCGCGGGTGGATCGGCCGGGTGGGTCTCGGCGATTTTGCCGACGCCTATCCGCGCCAGCTTTCTGGGGGAATGCGCCAGCGGGTCGGCATCGCGCGGGCCTTCGCCAACGATCCCGAGGTCCTGCTGATGGACGAACCACTGGGCGCGCTCGACGCGCAGACCCGGCTGATTCTCATGGACGAGTTGCTGCGCCTGTGGGAAACCGACCGCAAGACCGTAGTGTACGTCACCCACGACATCGAGGAGGCGATCCTGCTGGGCGACCGGGTCGTGCTCATGACCGCCCGGCCCGGGAGACTGAAGGCCGAGTTCTCGGTGCCCTTTACCCGGCCGCGCGGCATCGAGGTAATGGGCGACCCGGCTTTCGCCGGCCTGTCCTACGAGATATGGGAGGCGCTGCGCGATGAGGCGATCGCGGCGATGGGGACGCGGGCATGAATGACCCGCGCCGCGACCGCATGCTGGCGCTGGGCGCGCCCCTCTTCCTGATCGGCCTGTGGGAGTTGGCGGTCCAGACCGGCGTGCTCGATGCGCGGTTCTTCCCGCCGCCGTCGCTGGTCGTCCTCACGTTCTGGCGCCTGCTCGCCGACGGCACCCTGGCGGCGCACACCATGGCCAGCGTCACGCGCGTGCTGGCAGGCTTCTCTATCGGCGCCGCGGCAGGACTGGCGGCCGGCCTGGCGATGGGCACGATCCGCTCGCTGCGCGTGGCGCTCGAACCGACCATCTCGGCGCTCTACGTGATCCCAAAGGTGGCGATTCTGCCGCTGGTCATGCTGATCTTCGGCCTGGGCGAGGCCTCGAAGATTGCCATCATCGCCATCGCCACCTTCTTCATCGTGGTCATCAACACGACCGCCGCGGTGGTCGGCGTCGAGCCGCTCTACATCGAGGCGGGCAGGGCGTTTGGCGCGCGGCGACTGCAGATGTTCGCGCACATCATCCTGCCCGGGGCGCTGCCGGCGATCTTCACCGGCATGCGCCTGGCGCTGGGTACGGCGCTCATCGTGATCATCGCAGCCGAGTTCGTCGCCGCCAAGGACGGCATCGGCTACTTCATATGGTTCGCCTGGAACACGCTGCGCCCCGAGGAGATGTTCGCCGGCTTCATCGTCATCGGTGCATTGGGGATGCTGTCGTACGAAGCCGTACGCAGGGTCGGCCACCGGGTGATGCCGTGGCTGGAGGACGATCGTCCACGAGGAGGGAGAATAGATCATGGGTAACCCTAACCGGCTTTGGGCTGGGCTGGCCGCCGTCGCGATGGTCGTAGCCACCGCGACGGGCGTAGTCGCCGCGGCTCCTGCCGCACCGCGCGTCGAGAGGGTCGTGGTGGCGCACGTGCCGCTGATCAACTTCGCCACGCTCTACGTGGCGATAGAGCGCGGCTTCATGCGCGATCAGGGGATCGAGGTCGAGCTGCAGCGGGTGGCCTCGGGCACCGAGGCGGTGGCCTTCCTGGCCCAGGACCGCCTCGACGTGGGCGCGATCGGCCTGGCAGCCTCGATCTTCAACGCCTTCAACCGCGGCATGGAGATGCGCGTGGTCGCGTCAACCTCCTCCTGGGGACAGCGTCACGGCACGCGGATTCTGGCGCGCATGGACCTCTTCGACTCGGGCGAGATACGCTCGGTGCGCGACCTACGTGGCCGCCGGGTGGCAGTGGCCGGCGGAGCCGGGTCGGCCGGGCACTATCTCTTCCTCATCGGCGCGCGGCGCGGCGGCATCGGGCCGCGCGACTTCGAGCTGGTGAACCTTCCCAACCCGGACCACGGCCCGGCGCTGCGTGCCGGCCGCGTGGACGCCGCCCTTACCGGCTCGCCGTTCTCGTCGGCGGCGCTGGCCCAGTTCCTGGCGCGGCCGTTGCTCGAGAACTTCGCGCCGGGTACCGCAACCACGGTGTTCGCGTTCTCGGGCGGGTTCATGCGCACCCGGCCCGAGGTCGCCACGCGCTTCCTGATGGCGCTGATGACCGCAGCGCGTGCCATGCAGGGCGAGGGGTACCTCGACCCTGACAACGTTGCTGCCTACAAGAAGTACACCGGTGTCCGCGACGAGGTGCTGCGCGGAGAACCGCCGTTGCTCTACTACCGCGACATGCGGATCGTTGCGCCCACCATCGTGGACATGGAGAAGGCCTTCCGTGAGGCCGGGCTGGCAGATTATGCGGCGGCAATCCCGATCGAGCAGATGGTGGATCGGCGTTTCCAGCAGGAGGCGGTGAAGCGGCTGGGGCGCTGATGACCGCAGCGATCGAGATCATCGCCAGGGCCGTCATCACCGCAGAGCGGCACCTCCTGCTTGCCCGCAAGAAGGGCGCCGCGCACACCTTCCTGCCCGGAGGGCACGTGGAGTTCGGCGAACCGGCAGAGGTTGCGCTGGCCCGGGAGCTTCAGGAGGAGCTGGGGATCGTGGCGGAAATCGGCAGGTTCCTGGGAGCGATTGAGCACGCTTGGGACGACGCGCATGGGCGGAGCCACGAGCTGAACCTGGTGTTCGAGGTCACCTGGCCCGGGCTCGACAAACCGGCCCCGGTTCGATCGGCGGAACCGCACCTCGAGTTCGTCTGGCAGCCCACGGACCGGCTCGCCGCAGTCAACCTGCTGCCCACGGTGCTCTGCGACGTCCTGCCGCGGTGGCTCGACGCCCGAGCCGGCAGCGGCTGGAGCAGCACGCTACGGTAGGGCACCGGCAGGCGGCTGGGCGCTGCCGAGCTACGGCCCGGCACCTGCGCGCCGCTCGCGCTCCTCGACCGCCCGGTGTATGCGGGCCATGACCGGCACACCACCGACGATGAGCACGACCTCGCTCAGCAGGAGCGGCGGAAACAGCACCGCAAACGGCACGGCCAGCAGCACCGACAGCATCAGGCCCACGGCCGCGGCGATTACCACAGCGTAGGCCGCGGCCCCGGCCCACGCGGACCGCCGGCCAATCGCAATACACAGCCACGCGCCGGCCAGGTTGGCCAGCGGCATAAGCCCGAGTTCCCAGATGCCTGCCTGCGGGCTGGTGATGTTGCTGAGGAAGTTACCGAGCACGAAGGCCGCCGCCAGGTGAGGGCGCCAGATGACCAGCGACTTCAGCGCCTCGGGGATCCGGAACTGAACCGGACCGTAGCTGATCGGGCCGAACGCCACGGTCAGCGCCGCGTATACGGCGGCGATGACGCAAACCTCGGCGAGGGCCCGCTGGCTGCCCGGCCGCGACGCCATCCCGGACTACTCCTGCGGGCCGCCGGCCGCCTGTCCTGCCCCAGGCGCCTGCCCCGAACAGGCGCTCTCCTGCGGCCAGCGGGCCCGGACGGTGGTGTGGACCCCGCCGCGGACGTTGTAGTCGAGCACCAGCTCCATCCACTGCGGAGCGGCGGCGGCCACCAGGTCGGTCAGGATGCGGTTGGCCGCGTGCTCCTGGTAGATGCCGACGTTGCGGTAGGAGTGCAGGTAGTACTTGAACGACTTTAGCTCCAGCACGCGCTCGCGTGGAACGTAGCGCACCGTCAGCCGGCCGAAGTCGGGCAGGCCGGACCACGGGCAGACGGCCGTGAACTCGTCGGTCGCTATCTCCACGACGGCGTCGCTGCCCGGGTACTCGTAGGGGAAGGCCTCCAGCAGACCGGGGTTGATGCGCTCGTAGCCCTGTTGATCCATGCGACCCTCCCTCCTGGCCAGCATCATACGCGCGGCGGCTCCCGACCCGCAAGGCAGCGCAGCCGGCAATGCAGCCCACGTGCAAGGCATCCGTGCGGATGACGACGAAGAGCACCGCAACAACGACGGAGGTACGGGGATGCCGGTAGTTGGGAAGGCGCACAGGCGCACCGACGGTCTCGAAAAGATAACGGGTGCGGCCAGGTACACCGAGGACCTACGCCTGAGCGGGATGCTGCATGTGCGGCTGCTGCTCAGCCCCTTTCCGCGGGCGCGCATCGTGCGGCTGGACCGCGGCCCGGCACTGGCGACTCCCGGCGTCGCTGCCGTAATGACCGCGGACGACCTGGCCCGGCTGGGGAACGGCGCCTCCCGCCTGCTGGCCGGACCCTTGACCAGGTACACCGGCGAGCCGGTCGCGGTGGTGCTGGGTGAGAGCGAGACGGCCGCCTCCGACGGGCTCGATGCACTCCGTGCGTCGGTGGAGTTCGAGCCGCTGACCGCGGTGCTGACCATGGACGAAGCGTTGCGCGAGGACGCCCCCCTGGTGCGCGAGTCGGCCGAGACCGAGGAGGACGACGCCGAGGCGCACGCGACGGTGGTCTTGCAGGAGAAGAAAGCCGACCGCCCCAGCAACGTGGCCAACCGGGTGGCGTTCACTCGCGGCAGCATCGAGGACGGCTTCCGGCAGGCCGAGGTGATCGTGCGCCGGACCTACACCACCTCGCGCATCCACCAGGGCTATCTGGAGCCACAGGCCGCGGTTGCCTTCGTGGACCCGGTAACCGGTGAGGTAACGATCTACACCTCCACGCAGGGCACGTTCTACCTCCGCGCGGAGACCGCCAAGCGGCTCGGCCTGCCCCAGCAGCAGGTTAAGATCGTCCCGATGACCGTGGGCGGAGCGTTCGGCGGCAAGATCGTGAACTTCCAGCCACTGGCCGCCGCGCTGGCGATGCTCGTGCGCCGGCCGGTGCGCATCGTCCTAACTCGAAACGAGGACTTCCTGGCGACGGAGCCTGCCCCGGCCAGCCGCATCACAGTCGAGCTGGGGGCCACGCGGGAAGGCGCCCTGACCGCCCTGCGGGCCAGGATCGAATTCGACTCCGGGTGTGAGCCCGGCGCGCCCCTCACGGTCGCCAGTCTCATGCTGGGTGGATACTACCGCATCCCCAACCTGTCGATTGAGGCCGTGGACATGCTCACCAACAAGCCCGCTGCAGGCGCCTATCGCGCGCCGGGTGTGCCGCAGGCAACCTTTGCCATCGAGTCGGCTATGAGCGAACTGGCCTCACTGCTGGGTGTGGATCCGATCGCATTTCGGTTGCGCCACGCCTCAGCTCCGGGCGACCCGATGCCCCACGGACGGCCGTGGCCCAACATGGGGCTCCGACAGGTGCTCGAGGCGCTGGACGCTCACCCGGTGCGCCGGCGTCCCCGGCGGGCGGGCGAGGGCATCGGCGTGGCGATCGGGGGCTGGCCCGGCGGGCTCGAATCGGCGACCGCCTGTGTGCGCGCGAACACCGACGGCACGTTCCAGATCGTCACGGGCGCGGTGGACATCACCGGCACGGCCACCACCATGGGCCTGATCGCCGCTGAGATCCTGGGAGTTGAACCGCACAAGGTACAGGTGGTCACGGCCGACACCAATCAGGCGCCCTACGCCGGGATGTCGGGCGGCAGCAAGATCACGTACACGGTCGGGGAAGCCGTCCGGCGTGCCGCCCTGGACGCGCGCCGCCAGATCCTGGCCATCGCCTCCGACCACCTGGAGGCCCGCCTCGAGGACCTGGAGATCGAGGGGGGCCGGGTGCACGTCCGGGGCTCACCCACGGCAGCCCTCTCGCTGGCTGAGATCGCCACGCTGAGCATGAAGTTCGGCGCCAAGTACCCTCCGGTGTTCGGACAGGGCTCCACCGCGATCGCGCGGCAGGCCCCGGGCTTCGCCGGGCATCTCGTGCGCGTGCGGGGGGACCGCGAGACCGGCGCGGTGGAGATCCTAGACTACGTGGTCGCGCAGGATGTGGGGTTCGCGATCAACCCGCCTGAAGTGGAAGGACAGATCCATGGGGCCGTGGCGCAGGGGATCGGCTGGGCCCTGCTGGAGCAGGTGGTCTACGACGAGAACGGCGGCCTGCTGACCGGGACCCTCGCCGACTACGCGCTGCCCCGGTCGTCTGCGGTGCCGCCGGTGGACGTTGTGCTGATCGAGCTCCCCTCGGACGAGGGGCCGTTCGGCGCCAAGGGCGTGGGCGAGCCGCCGGTGATTCCAGGCGCGGCGGCGATCGTGAACGCTATCGCGGACGCGACGGGGGTGAGGATGACAGCGCTGCCTGCGACGGCCGGGCACCTCGCCCTTGCGTCGGGCCGCGGCATGCAGGAATCGGGCTGAATCCCGCGAATGGCCACTAGGTGGTATAGTTGTACCGGCACGGTTCGGCGGACAACTCGGACACCGCCGTCCGCGCACAAAACAGTACATCATCTGGAGGTGTTGTATGCGTAGATCACTCATCGCGCTGGCGGTGGTTGCGGTCATGGTCCTGGCCGCCAGTGTTCCGGCTTCGGCCCAGTCGTGGTTCCAGCTCCGCTTCAACCCGTCCAACGCCGATTGGAAGCAGACCCCCCCGATCTGGGGGGACCTTCCATACAAGTTCAACACGACCATGTTCGGGGGAACGGCCTTCATCCAGCCTCCGGGGTACGGGGTGGGGCTGAGGTTCAACATCGACTCCGGATCGCTCGGGTCCTGGTCTCCCTTGACCTTCTACGACGGCGGTACCTGGAGATACTACGACATCAGCGTGGGGCTCCCCCTCTCCCTGGGCACGGGGTCTATGCTTCTGTTCGCCGGTTACGGCAATCACTCGTGGAAGGCAACCGACGGCGGAACCACAATCTCCACTCAGGACGCCAGCGGCATAGTCTTCGGCGCCGACATGAGGCTCCCGCTGTCAGGGGCGTGGTATGCGACCGGTTCCCTAACGTTTGGCTCCGGGCTCAAGTACAAGTACGCCAACCCGGGGTTCTGGGATCCAAGAGCCGAGGGGACGGCCAACACGAGCGTGTACTCGGCCGCCTTGGGCTACATGCTACCCAACTACCCCTTGAACGTCGAGCTTGGGTGGCGATCCGGAGGGTTCAGTGTCACTTCGATCACCAGCGGCGACACGAGTGCCGCCGGACAGGACGTGCGCTGGTCAGGGTGGTTCCTCGGGTTGTCAACGCGCCGGTAGGGGCACACTGGCTCAGTCGCGGGCACGCTCGACTCGAACGCCGGCCGATCTGAACGCGGCCGGCGTTCGGTTTTCTCGCGGCATGCCGGTTGCGACCACCCCGTTTGAACCGCTATCATGGAAGGCGCGGCCATACATGGGGACGTAGCTCAGTGGGAGAGCACCTGCTTTGCACGCAGGGGGTCAGGGGTTCGAATCCCCTCGTCTCCACCAGCCCTACCCCTCGTCGGTGTACTCTTCATATACCTTGCCTACCATCTTCGCCGAGGGCTTGAGCGTCTTGTCTCCCTCCTTCCTCCACTTCGAGGGAGTGCCCTCATCGCCGTGCTTGGCCAGGCGCAGGTTGGCCTTGAGCTTCCTGAGCAGCTCTTCAACGTTCCTGCCCAAGTTGTAGTAGTTGACTTCTGAGTTGAGGAGCATCCCTTGGGGGTTGATGATGAACGCCCCCCTCAGCGCGAGCCCTGTGTCCTCATCGTAGACGCCGAACAGCCTCGAGACGTTGCCGGTGGGATCGGCCCCCATCGAATACCTGACGTCCTTCAGCATCTTCTCGTTCTTCTGCCACGCAAGATGGACGTACTTCGTGTCTGTGCTTACGGTGACGACCTCGGCTCCCAGCCTATTGAACGCCTCATGCTGCTCTGCCAGAGCAGCGAATTCGGTCGCTCAGACAAAGGTGAAGTCGGCGGGGTAGAAGAACAGGATCGTCCACTTCCCGCCGGCGCGCAGCGCCTCGAGGCTGACCTCTCCGAAGTCGGCCTTGGACGGCTCAAACGTTTCGAGTCGGAAATCCGGCACATTCTGCCCAACCCTCAATCCGCAACAGCCCACACTCATGACGAAAACCCCCTTCGACTAGTCTCTCAGTCAGTTTCCGGAGGTTGTCCGGAGAGAGATGCATCCGGCATCTCCTCCTCTAATTTAACTGATCTGGCCGTGCGCTTATTCCATAGTGACTCACCGGATGGGCGGCAGACGCTCATGCGCTGGGGCTGGCTCTACGTGGCGATCTCGTCTTGCGCCTGCGGATGTCCTCAACGAACTCGAAATGGGAAACGGTGTCACGGGCCCGGCGTCTCCCCGAATCCCGACGGCTGCTTCCGCTCAAGTCCCGGATCTTTCCGCAGGGCCTCGACTGTCAGCGGCCTACCTGTGCGCGCGATGGCCCGCGCCAGCACTATTGGCAGCCGCTCGGCATCTTTCGGCAACCGGGCAGCCGGGCGTAAGCGGGAAGGAAGTGGGGCTGGCGGCCGATCATCCCTACGGGATGCCGGCTGACGACCTCGTTAAGGTGTTGGTGCCAGATATAGAAGGGAGGCGCCGCACCTCTGCGGCCATTCGGGTATAATGTGTCAAAGACATTAACGGCCGGGGTGCAACGGGGCCTGCCTCTTTGGGAGGGGACGCAATGACCATCGCAACCGAGCACCACTACATTGTTCGGGACGGCAACATCCTCCAGGGGGAGCCCATCGTCGGAGGCACTCGGACTTCGGTGCGCGCCATCGTGGAACTGTGGCGCCTCGGGGTCACACCAGAAGAGATTCCTGTGCATCTCCCCCACCTCACGCTTGCGCAGGTGTTTGACGCGTTGAGCTACTATGTAGACCACCAGGCCGAGATCCAGGCCTACATCGTCCGCAACGAGGTTCCCGACGACCTGACGCATCCGACTGCGCGCCCGGATGCCTAGGACACCGGCCCCGGTCTACCTCGACGAGGATGTGTCGGTTGTAGTCGCCGCGATCCTAAGAGCACGGGGCTTCGAGGCAGTCACCACAAGGGATGCGGGGCAACTCGGCCGGTCGGACTTCCAGCAACTGACCTTCGGGGCCGAGACCGGACGCGTGCTTCTCACCCATAACCGGGTTGACTTCGAGCGTTTGCACGGAGAGTGGTTGGGGGCCGATAGATCCCACGCTGGCATCGTCATTGCCCGGCGGCGTCCACCCGGGGATCTGGCTGCAAGAGTAGGGCGACTGCTCACCCGACTGGCCGCTGAAGATCTGAAGAACCAGCTTCTGTACGTCTGAGTCGCGGCCTGGAACGAAGGCGGGTTTGTCACGTTCCCGTAATCGCCTCCACCCGGACGCCAGTAGCCCGCACCAGGTCGCGCGGGTCAATCCAGATCTGCAGCCCCCGCACGCCCGCACTGATGCTTATCCGCGGGTGTTGCAGGGCGGAGGCGTCAATGAACGTCACGTAGGGCCGCCGTGTCGCCAGGGGCGATACGCCTCCCTTCACGTAGCCGACCAGCCGCATCAACTCTCCTGCATCCACCAACTCGACGCGCCGGGCACCCGCGCACCGCGCCAGCACCCGGAGGTCCAGTTCGTGACTGGCCGGGACGGATGCCAGCAGGACCGCGCCCTCGCTGGAGCGGACGACCAGCGTCTTGAACAGTTGGTCGGGCGAGATCCCGAGCCGTTCGACCGCCTCCGCGGCTGTGTGCGCCTCGGCCTCGAACTCCAAGAGGTCGTAGTGAATGCCAAGGGCATCCAGAATCCTCATCGCCCGCGTGCGCATTGTGGATTGGGAGTTCGGTGGGGAACCCCGCGGCGTCCTGCGCCATGCTGGCTTCAGCCTGAGGGGATAAGACGGGGCTTCTGGGGGCTTTAGCCGAAACAGAGCTCGCCAACCGTGTCGCTAAGGTCTATACTATCAACATGGTATTCA